>NZ_JBNHFD010000006.1:0-95354 GCF_059089865.1 Arthrobacter sp. Y3221157 | reverse complement strand
GCACCAGCCTGCTGCTGGCCATCGCGGAGCGTGCCAGGGCTGCGCTTTACACCCCGTACCTGATGGCGTTGGGCGTGCTGGTGGCCACCTGGTGCGTCCATCTTCGCCGGCTGGGCCGGGCCGGCACACGCCCGGACCTCACCGCCGAGCAGCGCGCGGTGGAAACCACGCTGGTGCTGAGCATCGTGACGCTGCTGCTCTTCTGGGGAACCGCCGACTTCGCCCAGGCACTGGGGCGGCGGCTGGCGGTGGACTACGAGCAGGGGGTGCAGTACATGCCTCGCGCCGAGGTGTATTCACCCAAGCCGCTGGGCATCGGCTCGGCCGCGGTCAGGGAGGTGAACGTTGGCACCGTGGACGCGGCCCTCTACCGGTACGACGGGCTGCGCCTGCTGGTGCTCAGCGGCGGACGCTTCTTCTTCCTCCATGACGGCTGGACGCCGGAGAATGGAACGGTGATCGTCCTGCCGGACGACAACTCCGTCCGCATCGAATTCAGGAGATGATCCTGGCCATGGACTACGCCAAGGACCCACGCGTTGACCAGTACATTGACGCCCTCCCCGAGTGGCAGCAGGCGGTCTGCCGGCAGGTCCGCGACCTGGTGCATGCCGCGGATCCCGGGGTGGAGGAGACCATCAAGCGCACGGTGCAGCCCTACTTCGTGCTGAACGGCAATATCTGTGCACTCCTCGCGGCGATGGACCACGTCAACGTGTTCCTGTACGACGGCGGCCTGGCCCCGGACCCGCAGCACATCATCACCGGCGGCCACGGCAACCAGACGGGGCGCACCATCGCGTTCCACAAGGCCGATCCCGTGAACGGGGAGGCCCTGCTGGACATCTTCCGGGCGGTGATCGCGGACAACCGGGCCGGGGGCTGGCGGAAGCTCAAGGGCCGGGCGTAACGGCGCCGTTCCGGCGCTGGTACCGCAGCAGGACCACCCCGTTGCCGAAGCTGCGGCTCTCCACCAGATTCAGGTCCGCGGTGAAGTCCGGCGACTGGAACACCCGCCGGCCCTGGCCGATCACCACGGGGTTGACGTAGATCCGGAACTCGTCCACCAGGCCGTGCCGCATGAACGTTCCGGCAAGGTCGGCGCCGCTCATGATGAGGTCGCCGCCGGCTTCCGCCTTCAGTGCCTGGATTTCTTCAGGAACGACGCCGGCAAACACCTTCGCGTTCGGGCCCGCCGTGGTGAGGGTGCGGGAGAAGACGAACTTGGGCAGGCGGCGCCAGATGCCCGCGAACTCGACCATGGCCGGGGTGCTCTCCGGATCCTGGTCAGCCGTCGGCCAGACTTCTTCCATCAGCTGGTACGTGACCCTGCCTTCGATAATCCCGCCCATCGCCCCAATCTCGTCATTGAAGTGCCGGAGCAGCTCCTCGTCCACCCGGTGCCAGCTGATGTCCCGGTCCGGTCCTTCGAAGAACCCGTCCACGGATACGGCGTTGGACAGGATGATCTTTCCCATGGGATCCCTACTTCCTGATTTCCGCCTGCCGCAGCCCGACAATGTCCTCCACAACGTCATCCGGAATGGGATGCTCCGCGGTGAAGCGGATGGTTCCCTTGGACAGCGAAAAGCCCGCCAGCCGGCCGGCCACTGCCTCCACCGCCTCGGGCGAGAACGGAAACACCGAGAGGTGCTTGGCGGCGGCCACCACTCCCAGCAGCGGCTTTCCGTCCAGCTTGAGGGCGGGCATGCCGTAGCTCATGCCCTCAGTGGCCTCCGGCACCAGTTGCCGGGCAATTTCAATGACGTGCTGCAGGCACTCGCGGTCCGCCTCCGGCAGGTCCGCCAGTGCATCGTCGACGACGCCCACGGCCGCCCTAGCTCTTCTTCTTGGCTGCCACGGCGGAGGCCAGCGATGCCAGCCCGCGTTCGAAGTCGGACCCCACCATCTTGTCCATGTTGACGAAGAGGGAGAACAGCTTTGCCGGGAGGCCCTTGTTTTCACCGGTCATCACCCAGCTGACCTCGGTGCCGCCCGGCGCTGGCGTGAACGTGAAGGTGGTGGGGTTCAGCGCCTTGAAGGGCTTGGTGAATTCCAGCCTGACATTGATGCGGCTGGACGGCACCGACTCGACGATCTGCATGTTCCCGCTGCCGGCCTTGCGGTTGCCGCTCCACTCGTAGCCTGCTCCCACGCCGGAGTCCGGGCCGAAGTAGCGCCGGCTCATGCCGGGATCCACGGCCTCCCAAGGGGACCAGGTTGTCCACTGATGGAAGTTGTTGACCAGCGGGAAGATATCTTCGGGGGCGGCAGGAATGACGGCACTGCGGCGGACTTCATATGAGGACATGGCCCCAGCTTAGGAGCCGGGGCCACGCCTGGATAGGTCAACGGAGAACTACGTTGGCGGGTTCCTTGCCGTCCAGCAGCAGCCCGATCTGCTTCCTGATCAGCCGGACCATCCGAGGGAACATTGCCGAACTGGCGCCGCCCACGTGCGGGGTGATCAGCACGCCCGGGGTGGTCCAGAGCGGGTGGCCGGCCGGCAGCGGTTCGGGGTCCGTGACGTCCAGCGCCGCGCGCAACCGCCCGGACGAGGTTTCCGCCAGAAGCGCGTCGGTATCGGCCACCGGCCCGCGGGCCACGTTCACCAGCAGCGCGCCGTCCGGCATGGCAGCCAGGAACTTCGCGTCCACCAGTTGCTGGGTCTGCTCACTCAGCGGGACGCTGACCACCACGATCTCGTGCAGCGGCAGCTGCTCATACAGTGAATCGATGCCGTAGACCGTTCCGCCCTCGTCCTCGCGTGCACGGCTTGCCATCCGCGTGACCTCGGCCTCGAATGGCAGGAGCCGGGCCTCAATGGCCTTGCCCACTCCCCCATAGCCCACCAGCAGCACGCGCCGGTCCGCCAGGCTGGCCCGCTGGCTGTTGTCCCAGGTGCCGGAGGCCTGGTTCCGGACGAAGTCCGGGATCCCGCGCTGGCTGGCGATCATCATGCCCAGGGCAAGCTCTGCGGTCGAGGTCTCATGGACACCGGCCGCGTTGGCGAAAACGCAGCCGGACGGCAGGACCTCAGCGACGCCGTCGTATCCGATCGACTGGCTCTGGACAAGCCCGACGTCCACGCCCTCCAGCGCGGCAAGCGCCGCCGGCTTGCCCATGTATCCCGGGACGAGCAGGTCCAGCCGGCCCTCCGGGGCAGGGCCCGTCAAGTCCCAGAGCACAAAGTCGACGCCGTCCGTGGGCTCGAGCGCGTCCAGCAGCCTCTGGTCGGGCAGGCACACCCGCAGCCGCGCGCTCACGCGGCAACCATCAGCTTCACGCCGGCGGCGCTCAAAGCCGTTTCGATTTCCCGCGGCGGCGGCGCGTCCGTCACCAGCACGTCCACCGCGTCGAAGCCCGCCAGCCGGGCCAGCGCGTACCGCAGCATCTTCTGGTGGGTGGCCACCACCACCACCTGTTCTGCCGAATCCATAAGGGCGATCTTAGTGGCGCGCTCAACGTCCCTTTCAATGTAAAACGCCTCGTCATGGATGCCGCTGACGCCGATGAAGGCCGTCTTGGCACGCAAGCCGGCGGCGGCCGTGACCGTCATGGGGCCGTTGAACGCCTGGCTGTCCAGGAGCAGCTCTCCGCCAAGGCAGATGGTCCGGGCGGACGTGAGCTGCAGGCAGCGCTGGATGGCCGGAGCCGAGTGGGTGATGATGGTGCCGGTGAAGGACGCAGGCAGCTCGTGGGCGATCTGGTACGTGGTGGTCCCGGCGTCCAGGATGATGGCGTCACGCTCACCGATCATGGACAAGCACACCCGGGCCACCCTGAGCTTGGCATCGGCATCCTCCCGGACGCGGGCGGCAAAGTCCGCATTCTGACCGTGCCCGTGGACGGCACTGACACCGCCGTGGACCACCCGGACCAGTCCCAGCTTGGACAGCACCCGGGTGTCCCGGCGCACCGTCATGTCCGACACGGCAAACCTCTCTGCCAGGTCAGTTGTGGAAATGAACCCCCGCCGGCCGAGCTCGTCCAAGATGCTGCGCTGGCGGGACGTCAGCGGCGCCTCTTCCCGTGCGATGCTCATGGCCCCTTCTTTCCTGCCTATATCCCGGACACCAGCCTGGCCCGGTGTTGCAATTCCAACACCAAATCTACTTAACGACCTACCCCGGCACCGGCATTCGCAAGCTCAACGGGGCGCCCTTCCGCGATGGAGCGCTCGGCGGCCAGGCCCATCCGGACCGACTGCAGGCCGTCGGCAACCGTGACTTCCACCGGGCCTTCGCCCAGGATGGCCTTCCGGAACCCCAGGTGCTCGTAGTAGGTGGAGCCGTGGTGCGCGCCGGCGGCCAGCACTGCCTCGTCCACCGGGACCTCGTGCTTTTCCGGGCCGAGCGGTGAGCGCGGGCTGAATTCCACGGTGGCTTCGGCTTCGTCACCGGGGATCCAGTGGTTGGCCGCCACCGGGATCAGGGTCTCGATCTTGGCCGCGTCACCCACGATGGAGATGCGTTCCTGGAACTTGGACCCTTCGGCGAACATGGACAGCTCCAGCATGGCGCGCTTCCCGCCCTTGAAATCCACAATCACATAGGCGTTGTCCACCATGTCCGAGACCCGGCCGTCGTACAGCTCGTCCATGTGGTTCACATCGTGCCCGCCGCTGGCGTAGACGCGGGTGGGTTCGTCCTGCAGGATCAGGCGCATCAGGTCGAAGAAGTGGCAGCACTTTTCCACCAGGGTGCCGCCGGTGCGCTCGGCGAAGCGGTTCCAGGCGTCAACCTTGTGCAGGAATGGGAAGCGGTGCTCCACGATGGACAGCATGTAGATGTTGCCGAGCTTGCCGTCGTGGGCGGCCTGAATGACCTCCTGCACCGGCGGCATGTAGCGGTATTCCATGGCCACCCACACCGGCGCGGTGTAGTCCGCAGCCAGCCGTTCGAGTTCGTCCGCCTGCGCGGCGGTGGTGCACACGGGCTTTTCCACCAGTACCGGCAGGTTTTTGCCGCTGGCGAAGATGTCCTTGAGGATTCCCAGGTGGGTGTCATTGGGGCTGGCGATCACCAGCGCATCCACGAGTCCCGAGGCGAGCAGGTCCTGGTGGGAGGCGAAGGCCTGCACCTCATATCCGATCTCCCGCGCGGTCTCTTCCAGGGAGGACGGCGTGGGATCGGAGACTGCGGTAATCCGGCTTCCCGGGATCAGTGCAAGGTTCCGAACATGTTCGCGGGCCATGTGGCCGGCCCCGATAAGGCCATAACGAATGGTCCGGACCGTTTCCGCAGAAGGCAATGACATGAGTTGCTCCGTTTCTCTACGTTGAGTGGGCGGGACCGCGGCGTTGCATCCCAAACAGAACTATACAGAAAGTGTTGTTATTCCAACATAGCGTGTGTATATTTCTTCAGTACCAGCCGAAACTACAACGAGGTGGAACGTGCCCCAACCGTCAACTGGAACCCTGCTCTTCGTAGGCTGTGCCACCCTTGACTCCATCGCCCTGGTGCAGGATTTCCCCGCAGCAGACAGCCGCACGGTGGCGTCAGACTTCGCGACGGCAGGCGGTGGCCCCGCTGCCACGGCGGCCGTTGCGGCGGCGCGGGCCGGAGCCCGGACAGCCTTTGCGGGCGTCCTGGGCACCGACGAGGAAGGCGACCGGATCGTGGCCGGCCTCGAGGCCGAGGGCGTGGACACCTCCGCCGTCATCCGCGACCCCGCCGTCAAGACCGGCGCCAGCGTGATCGTGGTCAGCCGGGCCACCGAAAGCCGCGCCATCGTCACCCGCCCTGTCCCACCCGTCAGCTTCCCCGCCGGCAGCCGCTTCGCCGAACTGCTGGCTTCCGCATCCTGGGTGCACGTGGACCACCTTGGCTGGAACGCCGTGGCGGGCGTTGGCGCGGACGGACTCAAGATCAGCGTGGACGCCGGAAACCCCATCCCGTCCTTCAGCCCGCGGGGCGTCGCACTGTACGTCCCCACCATCGAAAGGCTCCGCGCCACGTACGGCGAGGACTTCTCCCCCGGGGACCTCCTGGGGAAGGCGATCGACGACGGCGCCTCCGCCGTCGTCGCCACCGCCGGCTCCGAAGGCGCCTGGGTCCTGGAACGCGGCGGCGAGCCGGTCCACGTTCCCGCCACCCCGGCCACCATCGTGTCAACCCTGGGCGCCGGCGACGTGTACCACGGTGCCCTCCTCGCCGCCGTCGCAGCGGGCCTGCCCCTGGTGGACGCCGCCGCCTTCGCCGGCCGCACCGCCGCAGCATCCTGCGCGGGGCTGGACGGCCGTTCCATGATCCCCCGCCAGGCCATCAGCCCTGTCCCTGCTTAACCATCGTTCCCAGCACAACGCCTAGCTGAAAGAAGCAGCCCATGAGCCCCACAGACCTTTCCCCGCTGCAACGCCCGTCCGGCGCGTTCGCCATGCTCGCCGTGGACCAGCGCGAAGCCATGCGCAACATGTTCGCCGAGCACACGGACCAGCCCGTCACGGACGAGGACCTCCGGAACTTCAAACTCGAGGCCGCCCGCATCCTCACCCCCTACGCCTCCGGCATCCTGATCGACCGGCAGTTCGCCCTGGACCAGGCCATCGAGGCAGGCGTGGTGGACTCGAACTGCGGCCTCATCGCCTCCGCCGACCACTTCGAATCCGCACACGGCGAACTCGTGGGCGAGGTGACCATCGACCGGCTGGTGGATCCGCACAAGTACGCGGCCCTGGGCGTGAAGGCGCTGAAGCTGTTGGTGCTGTACCGCCCCGACGAGCCCGCCGAAGGCCGGGTGGAGATGGTCCGAGAGTTCGTGGAGCGCTGCAAGTCCGCCGGCCTGATCAGCATCATCGAACCGGTCTCCCGCAAGCCCCTGGCCGGCGGCGACTTCGACTGGAACGCCGGCATCCTGGCCGCCGCCAAGGAACTGGGCAGCCTGGGCGCCGACCTCTACAAGGCCGAGGTCCCCTACAAGGGCCAGGCCTCCGAAGCCGAAGTCCGCGCCGCCTGCGCCGAGCTCACCAAAGCCATTGACGGCCCCTGGGTGGTCCTGTCCTCCGGGGTCCCCGAGGACGTGTTCCCGGACGCCGTGCGGTGGGCCTGCCTGGAAGGCGCCAGCGGCTTCCTCTCCGGACGCGCCGTCTGGGCCTCCTGCATCGGCGCCCCCGACGTCGTCGAGTCCCTGTCCACCGACGCCATCCGCCGGCTGCAGCGCCTCTGCGCGGTGGTCGACGACGTCGTCTCCACCCAGCGGACGCATGCATGAGCACACCCGCCGACCTCCAGGGGATTCCCGTCACCGTCGGGTGACCCCCTTCCAGCCAGCAAATAAGGCACAGCAACACTCAACGAGGAGACTATTGTGAGTCAGATTTCACGCAGGCAGGCCATCGCCGTCCTTGGAGCCCTGGGGTTCGGCGCCACCGCGGCAGCATGCGCCGGACCGGGCGGCTCCACCACCCCCGGCGGCGCCACCGGCCCGGCCGCACCGGCCACCGGCGACATCACCGGCAAAGTGTCCTTCGCCCACTGGCGCGGCGAGGACAAGGCAGTGTTCGACGAACTGATCAAGCGGTTCGCGGCGATGCACGACGGCGTGGAGGTGGCCCAGGACATCTCCACCTCCAACGACTACAACGCCCAGGCGCTGCAGAAGCTGCGCGGCGGCTCCATCGGCGACGCGTTCGCCACCTTCCGCGGCGCACAGTTCAAGAACTTCACCGAGGCCGGCATCTACACCGACCTCAAGGGCAGCAAAGCCGTCTCCAACTACGAGGACAGCCTGCTCTCCGCCGGAAAGTCAGGCGACAACGTCCTGGGCCTGCCCTACCAGGTGGTGTTCCCCATGCCCATGGCCAACGTGGACCTGTTCGACAAGGCCGGCGCCGACCTCGCCCCCAAGGACTGGGACTCCTTCCTGGCCATGTGCGAGAAACTGGCGTCCTCCGGCGTCGTGCCCATCTCCTGGCCCGGCGGCGACGTGGGCAACGGCGGGCAGCTGTTCAACTGCATGATCGCCAACAACGGCCCGGTGGATGACATGGCCGCCCAGATTGAGCAGGGCAAGCTGAAGGTCACCGACGACTGGTTCATCAAGATGCTCAACCAGTACAAGGACCTGGTCCCGTTCCTGCAGCCCAATGCCACCGGCACCGCCGTGGAGCCGGCGCAGAACCTGTTCTCGCAGGGCAAGGCCGCCATGCTGGCCACCGGTTCCTACCACATCGCGGCGGTCCGCGGCCTGGGCGCCCAGTTCCCCATCGAGCTGGTGTTCCCCAACACCTCGGACGGCAATGCCAAGTACGAAGGCGTCTACAACGCAACGTTCATCCTGGGCGTCAACTCCGCCAGCAAGAACCAGGCGGCCGCCGCGGCGTGGATCGACTTCCTGTCCGAGCCGGAAAACGCCGCCTACTACGCCAACGAGACGGCACAGCACGTGTCCGTGAAGGACGTGGAGTACACCAACCCGGACCTGAAGCGCCTGAGCCCGTGGCTGGAGAAGAACACCGCCCTGGCCGCCCGGTTCCAGTTCCTGAACCTGGACGTCCGCAACGCGGTGGAAGCCAGCGCCACGGCCGTCATCTCCGGTACCAGTCCGGAGCAGGCAGCCGAGGCCGCCCAGAAGATTGTTGACGAGCGGCTATGAGTACCCACACCGGAACGGCGGCCAAGCGGAAGACGCCGCGCCGCCATACCGGCGCCGACGCAGCCAAGGTGCGCCGCCGGTCCCCCACCCGGGTGAATCCGGCGCTGTACCTGTTCCCGCTGCCCGCCGTCGCCGTCATTGCCTTCTTCCTGGTGATGCCCACGCTGCAGGCTTTCCAGTACGCCATCACGGACTGGAACGGCTTCTCCGCGGCCTTCAACTACGTGGGGCTGGACAACTTCGTCCGGGCGTTCACCAGTGACTCGCTGTTTATCAACGCGATGACCAACAACCTGAAGTTCATGCTGCTGGTGGTCATCGCGCAAACGGCGTTCTCGCTGGTCCTCGCCCTGCTCCTGACGAAGAATTCCCGCGGCAGCATCCTGCTCCGCGCCCTGTTCTTCTTCCCCACCATCCTGTCCTCCGTGTCCGTGGCCTTCATCTGGAAGTTCATCTACGACCCCAACTTCGGCCTGGCCAACTCGGCCCTGGGCGCGGTGGGCCTGGACGCCCTGCAGGGTTCCTACCTGGGCAACAACGCGCAGGCCCTGTACTGGGTGGCCGTCACCCAGGTGTGGTTCCACGCCGGGCAGATGATGGTGGTGTACATCGCCGGCCTGCAGTCCATCCCGCGTGAGCTTTACGAGGCCGCGGAAATGGACGGCGCCGGCCGGTGGCAGCAGTTCAAGTCCATCACCTGGCCGTTCGTGGCCCCCGCAACCGCCATCGTGGTGGCCTACACCACGGTGCAGTCGTTCAAGGCCTTCGACCTGATCCTGGGCATCGCGGGCAACCCGCCCAAGGGCTCCCTGGACATCCTCTCCACCCGCATCTACAGCACCTTCGCCAACTCGGAGTTCGGCTACGCCGCCGCCCAGTCGATCATCTTCATGGCGATGATCGCCCTGGTCACCTGGCTCCAGCGCCGGCTGCTCCGGCTGACCCCGAAGGGGGAATGACAGCATGCTCGCCTCAATCAGCCGCCGTGCCATCCTTGGCATCTACGCAATCATCATCATCGTCCCGCTGACGGTAGTGGGCTTCGGCAGCTTCAAGTCCACCCAGGAGCTCTTCGCCGGACCGTTCAGCCTGCCGCAGTCCCTGTCCCCCGTCAACTACGCGGAGGTGATCGGCGGCCAGGACCTCGGATCGTCCTTCATGAACAGCGTGATCGTCACCGCCATATCCGTGCCGGTCACCCTGTTCCTGGCCAGCCTGGCCGGCTACGCCATTTCCAGGTTGAAGGGCTTCATGTCATGGGCCATCTTCGGCTTCCTGGTCCTGGGCATGGCCATCCCGGCGCAGGCCAACATGGTGCCGCTGTACGTGCTGTTCGGCCGGCTGGGGCTGCTGGACAGCCTGGCCGGCCTGATCCTGGCCAATGTAGTGTCCACGCTGCCCATCGCCGTCTTCATCTTGGGGGGCTTCATGCGGACCCTGCCCAAGGAGCTCTACGAAGCATCATCCATCGACGGGACCGGTCCCTGGAAGACCTACGCCTCCATCGCCCTGCCGTTGTCCGCACCGTCCATCGCCGCCGCCGCGATCTTCCTGTTCGTCATCCACTGGAACGAGCTGCTCTACCCGCTGCTGTTCATCCAGTCCCCCGGCAACCGCACCCTGCCGCTGGCGCTGCTGAGCTTCCAGGGCGAGTTCCAGACCGACTACCCGCTGCTCTTCGCCGGGGTCATCCTGGCCTCCCTTCCCGTGGTGGTGGCGTACGTCTTCCTGCAGCGGTACTTCGTTGCAGGCATCACCGCCGGCGCCAGCAAGGGCTGAGCACCCCGGTCTCCTGCCCGCCCAACGAAAGGCATCATCCGTGAATTTGAAATCAGCCGGCCACCTGGTGAACGGCACCTGGCACGCCGCCGGCGGCACGAAGGACGTGACGGACCCCGGCAACGGCAGCACCGTGGGCGAGGTGGCCTGGGGCACCGGCGAGGACGCTACCCGGGCCGCCGACGCCGCTGCGCAGGCGTTCGGGTCCTGGTCCCGCACCACGGCCCGGAACCGGGCCGACCTGCTGCGCAACGCCGCCGACCTCCTGGCAGAACGCCGCGACGAACTCGCGCACACCCTGGCCCTGGAGGCCGGCAAGCGGCTCCCGGAGGCCCAGGGCGAGGTGGACTTCTCCGTGGAGTACTTCCGCTGGTTCGCCGAGGAAGTCCGCCGTGCCACCGGCACCATCAGCCCGCCCGAGTTGCAGGGCCGCCGCCACCTCAGCGGCCGGAAGCCCATCGGCGTGGCCCTCAGCCTGACGCCGTGGAACTTCCCGGTGTCCATCCAGGCCCGCAAGCTCGCCGCCATGCTCGCCGCCGGCTGCACCGTGGTGGGCCGGGTGTCCGAGAAGGCACCGCTCGCCGCCACCGGCCTGTTCGAGGTCCTGCACGACGCCGGGTTCCCGGCCGGCGTGGTCAACCTGGTCCACGGACCTTCCCGCGAGGTCACCGCGGCCCTGCTGGCCCACCCTGCCGTGCGGGCCGTCAGCTTCACCGGTTCCACTGGCGTGGGCCGGCAGATCATGGCCTCCGCCGCCGAACGCGTGGTCCGGCCATTGCTGGAACTGGGCGGCAACGCCCCGTTCATCGTCTTCGAGGACGCGGACCTGGACGCCGCCGTCGAAGGCGCCGTGCTGGGCAGGCTCCGCAACACCGGCCAATCCTGCGTGGCGGCCAACCGCTTCCTGGTCCAGGACAGCATCGCCGACGAATTCGCGGCACGGCTTGGTGCGCGCTTTGATGCCATGAGCATCGGGCACGGCGTTCCCGACGGCGGTGCGCCGGTCCCGGACCTGGGTCCGGTCATCGACGCGGACCGGGTGTCCGCCGTGCAGGCACTGGTGGACGACGCCCTGGATCGCGGTGCGCGCCGCGTGACACAACGGACCGACGTGCCGGGCCAGGGGTCCTTCCTGGCTCCCACGCTGCTGGCCGATGTTCCCGACGACGCCCCGCTGGTTGGCGAGGAAGTGTTCGGCCCGGCGGCCGGCGTCGTCACCTTCGCCACGGAGGAAGAGGCAATCCGGAAGGCCAACGCCACCGAAATGGGCCTCGCCGCGTACGTCTGGAGCGGCAGCCCGAAGCGCGGCTGGGAGATCCCGGAACAGCTCGAGGCCGGCATCGTGGGCGTCAACGACCCCCTGCCATCCGTGGCCTTCGCACCCATGGGTGGCGTCAAGCAGTCAGGCCTGGGCCGCGAAGGATCAAGCCTGGGCCTGGAGGAGTTCGAGGAGGTCCAGTACGTGGCCTGGAGGCCGTAAGTGCTGACCACCGGGCTGGTGCTGGGCGCCGTGGTGGTGGGTGCCGGGATGCAGCGGATCACCGGCATGGGCTTCGCCCTGGTGGCCGCCCCGTTCCTGGTCCTGCTGCTGGGCCCGGTGGAAGGCGTAGTGCTGGTGAACGTCTGCAGCGCTGTGACGGCCGGGGCCATCATCTTCCGCGTGGTCCGGGACGTCGATTGGCAGCGGTACCTGTGGCTGGCGGCCTCGGCGCTGCTCGGCATCATCCCGGCGGCATTCCTGATCCGGCTCATCCCGCCGGCGGTCCTGGAGATCTCCATCGGGGTGATCCTCGCCGTCGGGCTGACCGTCCTGCTGGTCCTCAAATCCGCCACCCTTCCGCCGCGGCGGCGCTATCTCCTGGCCGCCGGCGGCCTGAGCGGCTTCATGAACACGGCAGCCGGCGTGGGCGGGCCGGCGGTCAGCATGTACTCCATCGCCACCCGGTGGCAGCACAAGTCCTTCGCTGCCACCATGCAGCCGTACTTCTTCACGATCGGCGCGCTGTCCCTGGTCTCCAAGGCGGTGACTGCGCCGGCCACCTTCCCTGCCCTGCCCTGGGGCATGTGGGTGGGCGTCGCCGTCGCCTGCCTGGCCGGACTGGTGCTGGGCGACATCGCCGCAAGGTTCGTCCCCGCCCGCGCGGCGCAGATCCTGCTGATCATCCTGGCGTACCTGGGGGCGGCCGCCACCACCATCCGCGGCGTGCTCGACGCCGCCGGGTGACCCCAACGATTTCACCTGCACCTGTATCAGAGAGAGGAAATAACATGACGTGGCTGAACAGTGCCGCTCACGCACGATGGCTCGAGGCCGAGACCGACCGGCTGATCAATTTCGCCGCGGCGTCGAAGGTGCCCACGGGATTCGGCTGGCTCGACAACTACGGCAAGGTGTTTGCCGACAAGCCCACCCATCTCTGGATTACCGCGCGTATGGTCCACAGTTTTTCCGTTGCTGCCCTGCTGGGACGGCCCGGCGCGGGGACCCTCGTAGACCACGGCATCGCGGCGCTCAACGGGGGCTTCCATGATGACGAGTTCGGCGGCTGGTACGCCGAGATCAACGAAAACGGCCCGGTGAACGACACCAAGTCCGGCTACCAGCACTCCTTCGTGCTCCTCGCCGCTGCCAGCGCCGTGGCTGCAGGGCGCCCCGGCGCGCAGGAACTGCTGGACAAGGCGCTGCAGGTAGCCGACACGAAGTTCTGGGACCACAAGGCCAACATGTGCTTCGACTCCTGGAACCGGGAGTTCACCGAAACGGAGGCGTACCGCGGCGGGAACGCGAGCATGCACTCGGTGGAGGCGTACCTGATCGTGGCCGACGTGACCGGGGAAAACCGCTGGCTTGAGCGGGCCCTGCACATCGCCGAGGTGCTCATCCACCAGTTCGCCCGCAACAACAACTACCGGGTGTTCGAGCATTTCGACCCGGACTGGAACCCGATGCCGGAGTACAACACCGATGACCGGGCCAGCCAGTTCCGTGCGTACGGCGGCACCCCCGGACACTGGGTTGAGTGGGCGCGGCTGCTCCTCCACCTCCGGGCCGGGCTCGAAGCCCGCGGCCTGGCGGTCCCGGCCTGGCTGCTGGAAGACGCGCGCGGCCTGTTCGACGCCGCCATCCGCGACGCCTGGCAGCCGGACGGCCACCCCGGCTTTGTCTACACCGTGGACTGGGAAGGGAAGCCCGTAGTCACCACCCGCATCCGTTGGGTGCCCGCGGAGGCAATCGGAGGGGCTGCGGCCCTGTACATCGCCACGGGGGAAAAGCAGTACGCGGACTGGTACGAGCGCATCTGGGACCATGCCCGCGACTGGTTCATTGACTACGAGCACGGATCCTGGAAGCAGGAGCTCGACGAGAACGGCAATGTCACTTCCACCGTCTGGTCCGGCAAGGCGGACATCTACCACCTCTGGCACTGCCTGGTGGTCCCCCGCCTTCCGCTGGCGCCCGGGCTCGCCCCGGCCGTGGCCGCAGGCCTGCTGGACGCCCGGATCAGTGCGAACGAGCCGGCCAGGGAACCTGCCGGCCGCTAAGGGCGGAGCCCCGCCGCTGTCCCGGGGCTCCGCCTACAGCCGGCGCTGCCGGAACATCGGGAACTGTCCGCGCACCCGCTCCACCGTCTCCGGCAGGACCTCAACCACCCGGACCCCGGGCTCCAGGCCAAGGTCCGCCTCTGTCACGCCCATCGGGTCCACCAGCACGCTGCGGCCCACGGACACCGGCGGAGCCTGGCAGACGCCGGCCACGTAGACGCTGTTCTCGATGGCCCGGGCCGCGTTGAGGGCCAGCCACTGCCCGGTCTTGTGCGTGCCCGGCACCCACGACGAGGGGACCAGCAGGACGGTGGCGCCGGCGTCGGCCAGGGCCCTGGCGAGTTCCGGGAACCGCAGGTCGTAGCAGGTCAGCAGGCCGAACGGCAGCCCGCCGCACTCGAAGACCACCGGCTCCAGGGACGGGCCGGGGCTGATGAACCGGGATTCGTCGAAGCCCTGCGCGTCGAAAAGGTGGATCTTGCGGTAGGAAGCCAGCCGGCCGCCGTCAGGCCCGAATGCCACCAAGGTGTTGTAGGCCTTCCCCGGATTCTCCGCGGCTTCCACCACGCCCGCCACCAGCGCGATGCGGTGGCGGGCGGCGGTGGCGGCCAGTTCCCGGCAGACCGGGCCGTCCAGCGGCTCGGCCACCGCCGGGAACGTGGCGTCCACGATCTTCTTTTCGTAGGTGGCGTACTCCGGGAAGGCCACCAGGCCGGCGCCGTCCGCGGCGGCCTGCGCGGCGAAGCTGTCGATGGCCGCGAGGTTCGCCGCGATGTCCGTGCCGGATGCCAGCTGCCCGAGCGCTATCTTCACGCCTGTCCTTCCCGTTGCACTCCCGGAGGCCTGTGCTAGACCCCCGCCTCGACCGTGGCCTTTTCCGTGGCCGTCATCTCCGGCGGCGCCGCCTTGAAGCCGCGCGTGATCAGCGCCAGGACCAGCGCACCCAGGATGAGCCAGGAGACTCCCAGCGTAATGGCGTTGCTGTCCAGCCGGGAGAGCAGGTAGGCGCAGATGACGGCGCCGACAACCGGGACCGCCACGTAGGACAGCGGGTTCATGTTCTCCCCGGCCCGCCGCCGGCGGAGGTAGTGGAACACCACCGAGACGTTGACCAGCGTGAAGGCGGTGAACGCTCCGAAGTTGATGAACGACGTGGATGTGGCCACGTCCAGGAAGATCGCGATCAGGCCGACGGCGCCGGTGGCCACCAGGTTCAGCACCGGGGTGTGGAACTTCGGGTGGAGCCTGCCGAAGACGGCCTTGGGCAGGACGGAGTCGCGGCCCATCGCGTACAGCAGGCGGGAGGCGCTGGCCTGCGCGGCGAGGCCGGAGGCGAACTGCGCCACCACCAGGCCGGCCAGGAACACGGCGCCGAACAGCTGCCCGCCGATCTGCAGGGCAATGGAGCTGGCCGCGGACGCCGAGTCCTCGAACACGCCACCCGGGTGGACCAGCTGGGTCACATAGGACACCGCCACGAAGATGCCGCCGCCGATCAGGGCCACGAGCATAATGGCGCGCGGCACGGTCCGGCGCGGGTTCACGGTCTCCTCGGTGAGCGTGGTGACGGCGTCGAACCCCAGGAACGAGTACGCGGCAATGGCCGCGCCGGCGGAAATGGTGGCGAAGCTGGACGTGTCGTTGAAGAACGGCTGCCCGCTGGCCAGTCCCCCGGCGCCGTTGACGGACACCACGTTGCCGATGGCAAGCGCCACGAAGAACACCAGGACCAGCAGCTGGAAGGCCATCATCCGCCACCTTGATGCCCAGGATGTTCAGGATAGTGGTGACCAGGATGAAGCCCACAATCCAGACACCGATGGGGATGCCGGGGAACTGCGCGCTCAGGTACGAGCCGCCGATCAGCCAGATGACCATGGGCAGGAACAGGTAGTCCAGCAGCACCGCCCAGCCCACCATGAACCCGACCCGGGAATCGATGGACCGGCGGACGTACGTGTAAGCGGAACCAGCCACGGGGTGGGCCACGGCCATCCGGCCGTAGCTGTGCGCGGTGAAAAGCATGGCGGCCATCGCCACCAGGTACGCGGACGGGGTGGCGCCACCGGTGGTCTCGGCGATGATGCCGAAGATCCCCAGGACGATGATCGGGGTCAGGTACGCCAGCCCGAACAGGACCAGCGAGGGCAGCTTCAGCGTGCGGGTCAGGGTTGTTGTCACGGTGTTTCCTTAAGGCTTGTAGGACGGCGGCGTCCAGGTGGCCGGGTTGATCCGGCCTTGGTAGACGGGAAGTTCGACGGCGGGCTCCCCCTCGCGGAACTGCGACCAGGGGCGGTTGAGGTTCTCCGTGCCGTGCGTGCGGACGCGGTCGACGGCGGCCAGGTCCAGTTCCGCTGCGAGCAGGACCGGGGCGTCGTCGGGGGCCTCGACGATAGTGTTGCCCTCCGGGTCCACGATGATGCTTCTGCCCATGCCGGTGGGGCCGGCGCAGTTGACGCTGACCATAAACACCTGGTTGACGATGGCGTTGGCCTTGGCGAGGATCAGTTCCTGTTTGCGGTCCGGGGTGGTGGTTTTGACGACGTTGAGGATTACGTCGGCGCCCATCCAGGCGAGCTGGCGGGACACTTCCGGGTACCAGGCGTCGTAGCAGATGTTCAGCCCGACGCGTCCGATGCCGGGCAGGTCCACGGTGGTGAACCGGTCGCCGGGATCGTAGGGCTCGAACGGGCGCCACGGGAAAATCTTCCGGTAGTAGCCGGCGAGCTCCCCCTCCGGGGACAGCACCAGCTGGGTGTTGAACAGTTGGCCTTCGGGCCCGCGCTCGCAGACGCTGCCTGGCACTAGCCAGATCTTCAGGTCGGCGGCGAGTTCCCGCAGCTCCTTGACGCGCGTTCCGTCCAGGGGCTCGGCCGAGTCGCGCAGGACCGCGGTGCGCTGCTGGTCCGGAAAGGAGTCACCGAAGAGGTGAAGCTCGGGGAACACCAGCATTTTGGTATGGGGGGGCTTGGTGTCCAGGGCTGCCTGGACCTCTGCGGCGAAGGCGGATATTGGTTCGCCGATCAGCCGGGGCGGGGCCTGGGCGGCGAGGAGGGGAAGGACGCGGTGCATGGTGTTCTCCATGGAAGGGGCTGTGATCTGCACTATATTAGATCAGAATGATCAAATAAACGGAAGGGCGCAGATTTGGACCGTAAAGTAGCGGGTATGACGCCCCATGTGGAGGAGACTTCCGCCATTGGTTCATCCGCGCTCACCGGCATGGACCGCCGCAGCGCGATCGACGCGGTGCGGCTCCGGATCGGCATGGCCATCTCCCTGGGGCTGCTCAAGCCGGGCGAGCGGCTGCCGGACCAGGAGGACGTGGCACTGGGCCTCTCGGTCAGCCCCATCACCGCGCGCCGGGCACTTGCCAGCCTCGCCGAACAGGGCGTGCTGGTGCGCCGCCGGGGCCGCGGGGGCGGAACCTTCGTAGCCGACCATCCGCCGCGCGACGTCCTCGCGGAGCTTTCGGCCTCCCCGGCCGAGTCCCAGGCGGTCAACGAGCTGGTGGACCGGCGGCTGCTGTTCGAGTGCGCCGTCACCCACTACGCCGCCATCAACGCCACCGTGGAACAGCTGGACGAGCTGGAACGGCTGACCCGGGACATGGCCGCAGCAGCCAACTGGTCCGACTACCACCAGTCGGACGAGCAGTTCCACCAGCTGGTGGGATCCTCCTCGGGGCTGGGGACCGCCGTCGGGGTCTACCACGAGACCCTCGCGGAACTGTACGACTACTTCATCCCCTATCCCATCGACCTGCTGCACAAGTCCAACCAGGACCACATCGAACTCGTCAAGGCCCTCCGGAACGGCGATGTCCCGGCAGCGGTGGAGGTCTCCCGGCGGCACGTGGACATCCTGCACCGAACCATGTTCATGGGGCTGGCAGGCACGGCCGGGACGTAGCCGGGGAGGCGCGCAGGAGGACCTTGTCATGTACGTGACAGCGGTCCCGGTCCTGTAAATTTAAGGAAGGAATTTGTCCGGCCAGCAACGCCGCGTTCCACTCCCTCCCCCTTGAATGGACCCCCTTCGCATGCCTTCCGCGATGCCCGCGCCTGCCCCTGCCCGATTCCCCTATGCCGCGATGGCGGTCCTGGCCACCATCGCCTTTACGGCCATCACCACGGAGCTCCTGCCCTCCGGCCTGCTGCCGCAGATCAGCAGCGGCCTGAACGTATCCGAGCCCGTGGCCGGCTACCTTGCCGCCGCCTACGCCGCCGTCATTGTGGTCACGGTGGTTCCGGCCGCGCGGCTGCTGGCGGGGATCCCCCGGCATGCCCTGCTGGTGGGCCTGGTGGTCACGTTCGCGGCCAGCAACGCCTGGGTGGGCCTCGCCCCGGATTTTACGACGGCGATGATCGCCCGGATGGTGGGCGGACTGGCGCATGGCCTGCTCTGGACCACCATGGCGCCGTTCGTCACGAGGGTGGTTCCGGCGGACAAGGTGGGCAAGGCCCTGGCCATCGTATTCAGCGGCAACAGCCTGGGGCTGGCCATCGGCGCGCCGCTGGGTACCGCGCTCGGCGGGTTCCTCGGCTGGCGGGCCGGATTCCTGGTGCTGGCGGGATTCGGCCTGGTCCTGGCGGTCCTGGCTTTCTTCCTCCTGCCGCGGGTCCAGCGGATCTCCGACGCCGCCCGGCCCTCCATGCGCCGTGCCGTCAGCCAGCCCGGAGTGAAGGCGGTGGCCACCGCCTGGCCTATGCTAGTCCTGGCGCACTTCGCGCTGTTCACCTACATCGCCCCGTTCGTGCGCGATGCCGGCCTGCCGGACTACGCCATCAGCCTTTCCCTGACCGTCCTCGGCGCCTCGGGCCTGCTGGGCATCTGGGTGGCGGGCCTCACCGTGGACTCGCATCCGCGGCGATCGCTGATCATCACGACGGCGGCAATCGCCGCATCGATGTTCCTGTTGCCTTTGGCTTCGGGCAACCTTCCGCTGGCCCTTGTGCTGATGACGGTCTGGGGCGCGGGACTAGGAGCAATCGGCATCTACAACCAGGCGGCCATCCTTCGCGCCGGCGGCGAGTACCAGGAGGCGGCCAACGGACTGACCGTGCTCACCATCCAGCTGGGCATCACCGTCGGTGCACTGTATGGCTCCGGCGCCGTGGTTGCCGGCGGCCCGCTGCTGGTTCCGGTTGCCGCAGCACTGCCGGTGGTGGCGGCGCTGGCCATCACCCTTGCCGGCAAGCGGCATGCCTACCCGCCGGGACCGCGGGAGCAGGTGTGGCTGGAGCCGCGGCCGGTGACGGCGGCCAAGGTGAAGGATCCCGCCTAGGCCAACACCTCCGCCGTCGCCAGCAGGATATTGCGCTGGCTCCCGTAGTGAACACGCAGGGAGCCGGCCAGATCGTGCAGCCAGCCGGGGCCAGCCGGGTTAGTGTCCAGGACACGGGGAGCCTCCAGCAGCTGCTGCGCGGCAAAGTCTGCCCGGGGCAGGACCAGTTCCCGCGGCCCGAGCCCGATGCCTGACGCCCACTGGTAGCCGTCGAGGAAGGCCACGAGGAGCTCCGGATATTCCGGGAATCCGGGCTGCGGTCCCAGCAGGTCCCGCGCCGCCGAGGCCACATCCGCCGCAGCCGTCATTACCCTGGCTTCGTCGAAGTCGAAGCCTGTAAATCCCCTGCCGGTCCAGCGGAGGTTGTCCAGTTCGAAGTCGCCATGGCCCATCACCAGCGGCACCGCCGGACCGGCGGCCATGAGCCCGGCCAGGCGCTTCGCCGCCTCCTCCAGTTCCGGATCCGCCATCACGGACGCTGCTTCGGCCAGGGCGTCGAACGGTGCCGGCGCGTCCGGTTGAAGTGGAACGGCCAGGGGGCCCGCGGCGTCCTGGAAGGCTCCCAGCGCCGCGCCCCAAGCCGCGGCAGCACCGGCGTCGATCCCTTCAACGTCCAGCTCATCGCCGTCCACCTTGCCTGCCACGCTGGCGTACATGTCCCCGAGCGGAGTGCGCACCAGCTCCAGGGCGGCGCCTGCCAGGGAGGGGAAGGATGGCGCGACGGCGGCACCGGCAGCCGCCAGACGCGAATGGAACCGCGAGCCGCGGGCAAGTCGGCCTCCTGCAGGCTCTGTTGCCGGCGCGAACCGCGCGTAAAGGACCCCCCGGGGATCGGCTCCCGGCGGGGCAACGAACACGTGGGCCGCGGACGAACGCCAAAAGCGGAGAGTGCCCTCGGGCATGCCCCACCGCTCACCCACGGCATCGGCAACCGGCGAGCGCCATTCGTGATCTACGGTGTCCCGCAGCGATGCGATCTGGCTCAGAGGCAACATGGAGAAATCTTTACATGTCCTGGCTACAGATCTTGTCACGCGGACAGCCTCGCCAACAGCTCACCCCGGCTGCCCACTCCCACCTTCCCAAAGATCGATTTCAGGTGGTCGTGCACGGTGTGCGGGGAGATGAACAGGTGCCCGGCTATGGCAGCGCTGGAGTTGCCGGACATGAGCTCCAGGCAGACCTCCTGTTCGCGGGGCGTCAGGCCGTAGGCCGAGAGCAGCAGGGTGAGCACCTGGCGGGTGGACGCGGGCTCCACGGTCACTACCATCTGCCGGGGATCGTCGCCGGTGATCAGCCGGCTGGCCTGCAGGACCACCCAGCTGCCGCCGGCGTCCCGCATGCGGGCCCGGGCCGTGCCGGAGGGCGCGGCTTTTGCCTGGGCGACCACCGCGAACAGCACCATGCTGAACTGGCCGGGGGCGGCGTCGTCCAGGTCCTTGAGCCACGAGACCGCGGCCGGCGTCGCTGCCCGCAGCTCGCCGTGCTCACCGGCCAGGACAATCACGGGTCCATCGGGCTGCCACAGCTGGTTTCGCACCCGAGCCGCGACACGGGTGGCGGCGACGAGCGCGGCGGTGACGGCAGCCAGGAATTCCACCTCGCGGTCGCTGAAGTCCCGGCCGCCTTCCCGGAAGAGGCTGCCCACGCCCCAGCACGATTGGTCCACCCGGAACGCTCCGCGGAGCTCGTGCACTAGGCCAATGGGACGCAGCAGGTCGTTCACCCGCACGCTGCCGGCCACCTCATGCCTGGGGGCGTCGGAGATCCGTGCCACCGGAACGGGACGCAGGGCGAGCCGGGCGAAGGTGTTGGGTTCGGTGCCCTCATATTCGGACTGGGCAAAGCGGATAGCGTACTCGTCCGTGACGGGCCAGGGCCGCCAGTTGGTCACGGAGTTCATCACCATATTTTCAGGGTCGACGCCGGCCCAGCAGGCCTGGTCGAACGGCACCGACTGCCGCACCAGCCCGAGGGCGGCGCGGTAGAGGTCCGCCAGATCCAGTCCACCGGCAGCAAGCACCGCGATTTCCCGGCGGGCACGCTCCGCGCGCTCCTCCCACATAGGTCCAGTATCCGCCGCCGGGGACGGCCTGCAATCCCCTGTTTTGGGGATGGGACATTGCGCTGGCTGCGCCTAGCCTTCGAGCATGAACATGGTGTCCCAGGTATTCGCGGTGCTGGCGGTGGTGGTCTACGTCGGCGTGTTTCCGGTGGAGAGTTTCCTGCTGAGGCGAAAACCGTGGGCGCAGAAGTTCCTGAGCACGCCGCCGGAAAACGTCCCCGCCGTGATGATGTGGGCCATCCCCACCGGCTACAGGAACCTGGTGGTCGCGCTGGGCGTGGTTGCCGGGCTGGTGGCCGTGAACATTGGTGAACTGGTAGTGGGCTACACCCTGGTGGTCTACTGCTGCCTCAACATGGTGCTCACCGCACCCACCATGCTGCTGGCGGACCTGCAGGGACACTATCCGAAGAAATGGGAGAGCGTCCCTGGCACGCTGGCCGCCACGCTGCCGGCCCTGCTCGCCCTGGTTTTCCTGCCCCTGGGGCCATAGGCGTCCGGCACCGGGCACACGCTATTGACCGCCCCGGGGGGCCGCCAGATACTTGGAGTGCCGTTGCCAATCGCACCCGTTCAAGGTGCGTACTCCACGTTCATCCCGGCCGGATCGGTGAGGACCCGGCACTGTATCCGGCGAGGTCAGACCATGGAACAAGGCCGTTCAGAAGACCAGATCACCCAGGCACTGGAAGGGTTGCGCAGCCAGCTCAGCGGCAGCCTGCTCCAGCCCGGCGACGCCGGCTACGAGGACGCGCGCCGGGTTTGGAACGGCATGCATGACCTGCATCCCCGGGCCATTGCCCTGGCCGGTTCCGTGGCGGACATCGACCCCGTCCTGGCCGCAGCCCGCAGCACCGGCCTGGTGCTGGCGGTCCGGGGCGGCGGACACAATGTGGCCGGGCACGGCAGCGTGGAGGGCGGCCTGGTCCTGGACCTGAGCAGGCTGCGTGAGGTAGCCGTGGATCCGGTTACGCGCCTGGTCACCGTGGAGCCGGGCGCAACCCTGGCGGACGTGGACAGGGCGACGGTGGAGCACGGCCTGGCGGTCCCCATCGGGGTCATCAGCGCCACGGGCATCGCCGGGCTTACTCTCGGGGGCGGCGTCGGCTGGCTCACGCGGAGCAACGGGCTGGCGCTCGACAACCTGAACTCGGTGCACATCGTCACGGCCGCCGGCGACCACCTCCGCGCGAGTGAGCATGAAAACGCTGAGCTTTTCTGGGGAGTGCGCGGCGGCGGCGGCAATTTCGGCGTCGTTTCCTCCTTCACGTTCCGTGCCCGGCCGCTTCCCCAGCCCGTCCTGGGCGGGAACCTCTTCTATGCTCCCGAGCACTGGAAGGACGCCCTGGCCGGTTTCGAGACTTGGACCCGGGACCTGCCGGACGAGATGAACCCGATTGTCAGCTTCATCGCTTTTCCTGCGGAGTTCGGACTGGGCGACGCCGTCTGGATGGTCATCGGGTGCGCCTGGGCGGGCACCGACCACCAGCCCGGACTGGACCTCATCGATCAGTTGCGGAAACTCGCGCCGCCGGACCAGGAGGAGGTGGGCCCGGTTTCCTGGATCGAGTGGCAAAGCGCCATGGACAGCCTCTTCCCCACCGGCTCACGGGGCTACTGGAAGAACGTCTCCTTCTCCCGGTTGGACGGGGAAGTCATCGACGTGGTGGCAGGTATTGCCTCCGAGGTGCAGTGGCGGGGCACCGGGATCGACATCCACCTCCTGGGCGGAGCCTTCAGCCGGGTCCCGGAGGAGTCCACCGCCTACCCCAACAGGTCCTCGAGGTTCCTGCTGAACGTCTACGGCTTCTGGTCCGACGCGGACGACGACGTACGCCTCACCGAGTTTGCGCGGCAGGCACACGCACGGATGCAGCCCTTCGCGGAACAGGGTGAATACCTGAATTTCCTGGGCGGCGAAACCCGCCAGGACCCGCACGCCGCACGCCTGACCTACGGTGCGGACAAGTACGACAACCTCATCGGCCTCAAGCAGCGGTACGACCCCGGCAACCTCTTCAGCCGAAACCACAACATCCAGCCCCGCCAGCCGTCCACCGCCCCGTAGTGAGGCCCCGCCGCGGACGGGAAGAGCAATGGGACCTCTTGATATGTGACCATTTGGTCACCTATGATGAAGGCATGGACGACGTGTTCAAAGCACTCGCCGACCCCACCCGCCGGGACCTCCTGGATGAGCTGTTCCGGGAGGATGGCCAAACCCTGAGCGCACTTGAGGCACGGTTCGCCATGACCCGGTTCGGGATCGCCAAGCACCTCCGCCTGCTGGAGGATGCGGGCCTGGTGGTGACCCGCCGTCGGGGACGGGAAAAGCTGCACTTCCTGAACCCGGTACCCATCCGCCTGGTCCACGACCGTTGGGTGAGCAAATACGCAGAACCATGGGCCGCTGGCCTCAGCGACCTCAAATCCAGATTGGAAAGTCCCATGGAAAAGATCTTCGAGATTTACATCAAGACCACACCCGAGCGGCTGTGGGAAGCCATCACGGACAGCGACATCCGCAGCAAGTACCAGTTCGGGAACACCATTGAGTCAGACTGGACGCCGGGCGGTCGCTTTGTGATGAACAACGTCAAGGCTGACGCACCGCTGGGTGAAGGCGAAAACCTGGAAGTGGACCCGCCCCGCCGGCTCGTCCAGACCATGCGGGCGCTGTGGGGCGAGGACGTCAAGGCCGAGGGGACCTCCAAGATCACGTGGGGGATCGAACCCGTGGGCGACTCATGCCGGCTGACCGTCACCCACAGCGACCTCCGCGAAGGCGCCAACGAGCAGCTCTACGGCGGCTGGCCGATGATCCTGTCCGGCCTGAAGACCTGGCTGGAAACGGGACAGAAGTTCACCACGCCCGGCTCGCTGATGTACACCTAGGGCTCGACGACGGCGGCGTTCCGGTACGGCAGCCGCTACTTTCGCAGGGACGCGGCGGGCTCAGGTCCGCCGCGTGCCGTCCCACCTGCGCTGGCGCAGCTTCCGGCTGGCCACCAGGGAGCCGCCCATGAACAGCACGCCCAGGACCACCGCGGCCACCCCAACATAGAACCAGCCGCCCCGGGTGAAGATCATCAGCGCAACACCGATGATGCCCAATCCCTTGGCGGCGATATCCAGGTACAGCTGAACCTTCGGAGAGTCCATACGTCCACGATAATCCCGGCGTGCTAGTCCCTGAGGCTTCTGTCCAGGAACGAGAGGGTCCGGTTCCATGCGTCGGCCGCAGCTTCGGCGTTGTAGGTGTACCTGTTGGTGTCATTGAAGAAGGCATGGCCCGTCTCCGGATACACCACGGTTTCAAAATCCACGCCCGCTGCCGCCATCCGCCGCTTCAGCCCGGGCAGCTCCTCCATCAGGGCAGTATCCTTCCCCCCGTAGAACGCCAGGACCGGACAGGCGATGGCTCCGAGCTCCCGCGTCTTTGAACTCGGCGTGGCCGTAGAAGGGAACGGCCGCACGCAGCCTGGGTTCGGCTGCGGCCAGGGAAAAGGTGTAGGTCCCGCCCAGGCAGAAGCCCGTCGCGGCAACTCGGCCGGCCAGTCCCGGCACACCATCCAGGTGTTCGAAACAGGTCCGGAGGCCGGCAACGGCGTGCTTGGCATATTCCGGCGAGCGCATTGGCGCCATGTGCTTCCGCATTCGGGGCTGCGCGTTGCTGCGCTGTTCGGGGTCGAACACCGCTTTTTGAAGCTCCCCGCTCAGGTCCGGCACGCCCCCGGCTCCGGACAGCAGGTCCGGCGCGACCACCAGGTAGCCTGCCGCGGCATACCGGTCCGCGACGTCCTTGATGTGGTCCACCAGGCCCCACACCTCATGCACCACCACCAGGCCGCCCTTGGGTGTTCCCGGGGGCTCAGCAACATAGGCCTGCACTGAGGTTGCAGCGTTTCCCAGAGTGATCATGTTTCCCATGGGGCCAGCATGGCACGGCGTCCAAACGCTTCCTAGGGGTGGTGCTGGGCCTCCCGCTGCCGCCACAGCAGGCTCAGGCAGAACGTCACCGCGCACAGGACCATCATGGCGAGCACCATCCGCGCCCAGCTTTCCTGGTCCACCCCGCCGGCCGCGAAGACGCCGATCATCACGGTGGCGGTAATGGCGCCCACGTACCGGCACGTCTGGTAAATCCCCGCCGCCACTCCCCGCTCCTGCGGCCGGGTGGACACGAACATGCCCTGGTTGGAGGCAATCCCCACCGTCCCGTAGGGCACGCCCATGAGGGCGGTCATCACCACCACCAGCGGTATGGCAAGGCTGCCGGTCAGCAGCCACATCAGCCCGGCCGCAGCGGTCAGCAGGACGACGCCGGCAAGCAGGACTCGCCGTACCCCGAACTTTCCCATCGCCTTGACCGCCCACGGCGTGGCTACCACGGACATCCCGGCCAGCGGCAGCATCAGCAGGCCCACAACGCCGGGATCGTAGCCGCCGGCTTCCTGCAGTAGCTGCGGCAGGCCAAAGAAGACGAAGTAGTAGACGCTGCTGAACACCGCGAACGCCAGGTACACCAGCATCAGCGGCCGGTTCCGCCCCAGCAGGCGAAGGTCCAGGAAGGGCCGGGTGAAGTGGAGCTCGCGCCAGGCGAAGACGGCAGCGATCACTGTTCCCGCGCCCAGCATCCACCAGCGGTAGCTGGGCAGCACATTGAGCGCGGCCATCATCACCAGCATCAGCGCGGCCACGAATGCCAGGATCCCGGGGATGTCGGAGTCCCGCAACAGCTCGGCCACGCTCCCCCGCTCCCTGGCCTCGTCCGGCGGAGCCGCCTGCCGGACGACTAGCAGCGCGGCCAGCGCGAGCGGAACGTTGACCAGGAACAGTGCTTCCCAGCCCACCAGGCTGACCAGCAGCCCGCCCACAACGGGCCCGACGGCGGCAGCGGACGTGTTTGCCATCTGCAGCCGTCCCAGCGGGCGGGCCGGTTCCATTCCGGCACGGTGCGCGATGGCACCCACCATCACCACGGCGCTTGGGTAGGCGGTGGCTGTGCCGAGCGCCATCACCGCCCGGGCAACGCAGAGGAGCGCGAAATTCGGGGCGAACGGTGCCAGGGCACAGGTGACGGCCACCAGGGCCATGCCCAGCATGAACATCCGGCGCGGTCCGAACCGGTCCGCCAGCCTCCCCATTACCGGCTGGCCCGCCGCGGAGGCGAGGTAGAAGGACGTGACCACCCAGGTGACGGCGGCGACGTCGAGCCCGAAATCGGCGCGGAGCACCACGAGGGCCACGGCGATCATGGAGGAGTTGAGGGGGTTCAGTGCCGTGCCCAGGCTGAGGCCGGCGACGGCCAGGGCAGTCCGGGGGTTGTTGCTCACGGTGACAGTCTGGTGCAATGTGCGGCCGGGAAGCGACTTTCGTGGTCGGGAGCGTCCTCCGGCCGCGGGGCTCTTACTTCCCGGCCGGGGTCAGCGGGAACAGGGCGTCCTCAACCGCGCCTGTCAGCTCCCGGATCAGCTCCGCCTGTTCCGGTTCCTCGAAGCCCTCGGGATTCTCGGTGTAGATCACCAGCGCGAAGGTGGAGCCACGGTAGGTCAGGAGCGCGGCGTCATGGAGTTCCCCGTCCATCTCCCCGTATTTGTGCTGCACCTCGATGCCGGCGCGGGAGCCGGCGGGGATAAGGTCGTCGTTGTTGGTGTCTTCCATGTATCCGAGCAGCTCCGCCGTGTTGGCTTCGTTGAGCAGTTCCCCCGAATGCAGCTTCTTGAGGACCAGCGCCATGTCTGCGGCGGTCAGCAGGTTCTGTTCGGGATCGTAGGTGACGCCGATGGAGGCCGCGTAGTCGATCAGCCGGGGGTAGCCCACGGCGTCCATCAGCAGCAGCCACGAATCGTTGTTGCTCTGGTTCACCATGGCCTCCATTTGGAAGGCGGCGTCGTAATCCCCCATCGGGTCATCAAAGCTGGCCTCCCCGGCTTCGACCAGATGGTAGAAGGCTGCCGCGGTGATCAGCTTGGCGGTGCTGGCGGCCGTGAACACGCCGGTATCACCGAACGTCAATTCGGCATCGCCCGAGACGTCCGCCAGCGCGACTCCCACCCGGTAGTCGCCGGCCTCTTCGAGGAGGGACTCAATCTTGTCCTGCAGCGAGTCAGGGGCGGCAGCTACCGGCTCGGCCGGGACGGGGGCGGCGGCCGTGGGCGCAGCAGTCCCGATGAATGGCTCAGACCGGACCACGGCCAGGGCGATGGTGGCTACGATGACCAGCGCGACGGCGCACAACAGGAGCGCCACCTTCCTCCGTCCGTGGCGGACGGGGCGAACTTCCTGTTCTACCCGAGGCTCTACTGGGTGCACCGGCCTACGGGCTCCTGTCAAAACTCAACGATCCGGCCATCACGCCCCAGCACGCAATGTGATGCCGATTAGATCACCAGTTGTTGGGAGCCGGCTGATAGCCCGCCGGAGTGTCATGGCCCCGGGGCGGGGACGCGCATAATCACCATCCACGCGATGCGTGTCGTGGCGCTGCCGCTACCGGGCGCGGGCAGCCAGCGCCGTGTCCAGGAATTCAAGGTGCGCAGGCTTCACCGCCACCACGCTGCCGGCGTATTCGGGGTGCTTGGCCAGGAACTTCTTGATGAACGGGCACACCGGGACGATGCCCGTTCCGGCGGCGACCGTCTCATCCAGGGCCGCCGTGGCCAGCCGGCCGGCCAGGCCCTGTCCGCCATATTCCTCGTTGACAACTGTGTGGTAGAAAATCCGCTGCGGCGACCCGCCGCCGTCGTACGCCTTGTACGCAGCCTTCCCGATCACGTTCCCGGCGTCGAGGATCTCGAAACGTTCGCGCTCGGCGTTGTGTCGGACGGTGATGTCACTCAAGGGGATCTCCTTCGATGAAGTGCGGCCTCTGGACAGCGTAACCCGGTCAGCTGCGTCTCTATTTCCGCACTGGGGGCCTGCACCCCGGTGACTTCCGTTCCAAAGCCTTGTAGTGTCGGCACCGGACAGCAATACCGGCACATTTCGATGGCAAGGAGCGGACCATGGCAGTCAACGACGACGAGGCACAGGTACTGGACCAGTGGAGCAACCGGCTGGCGCAGGCCCTCCAGATCCTGGACATGAAAGTGGACCACGAACTGCTCCTGGACCTTGCCCGCAAGTCCGCGGACAACGTCATCCACGCGGCGGCGCCGGTCACCACGTTCCTGGTCGGCTATGCTGCCGGGCTGGACGCCGGGACGGGCAGCGCCGGGACCAGGGAGGCCTCGGCGGCTGCCGTGGAAAAGGCCGCCCGGACCGCTTTCCAGCTGTGCGAGGACGGGCAAGACGGCGGTCCCGCCAGCCGCGGCTGGGCGGACACCGCACAGTAACAGGCGACATCCCCGCCTGATGGACGACTCCCCGCCGAATGCCATGGGGAAAAGTCTCTACGACGGGGACATGTTGATCCGGTGCTGCCCGCGGCCAGCACATTAACCCCAGGCGGTGGGCTCCTCCTCCAGCACAGGCGCGGGTTCGAGCCGCACGATGACTGCTTTCGACGCCGGCGTCTGGCTTCCCTCCGCCACGCTTTCCAGCGGCACCAGCACGTTCGCCTCCGGATAATATGCCGCCGCACAACCGCGGGCCGAGGGGTAGGAGACCACGCGGTAGTTCCGCAGCACCCGGCCCACTCCGTCGGAGTACACGCCGTGGATGTCCACGTGTTGCCCGTCGGACAGCCCCAGCTCCGTCAGGTCTACGGGGTTCACGAACACTACCTCGCGCCCCTTTTTGATGCCTCGATACCTGTCGTTGTGGCCATAAATGGTGGTGTTGAACTGGTCGTGCGAGCGCATGGTCTGCAGGATCAGGGTTCCCGGAGGCCGCTCCACGTGCTCCAGCTCGTTGACCGTGAGCATGGCCTTGCCCGTGGGCGTGTTGAACGTCCTTGAGTCGCGGGGCCCGTTGGGCAGGATGAACCCGCCTTCCTGCCGGATCTTCCGGTTGTAGTCCTCGCAGCCGTTCACCACATGGGATATGTGGTCCCGGATCAGGTCGTAGTTCTTTTCAAAGCCGGCCCAGTCTGCCGAGGTCCGGTCACCCAGCGTGGCCGCGGCGAGCCGGCAGACGATGGCCACTTCGGACAGCAGCCCCGGTGCCACCGGCTCCACGGTGCCGTGCGAGGCATGGACTGCGCACACGGTGTCCTCCACGGAGACGAACTGCGGCCCGGACTCCTGCCGGTCGATCTCCGTCCGGCCCAGTGTGGGCAGGATCAGGGCCTCGGCACCCGTCACTCCATGTGAGTGGTTGAGTTTAGTGGAAATCTGGACCGAAAGCTCAGTCTTTTCCATCGCTTCTTCGGCAGCGTGAGTGTCCGAGATGGCCCCCACGAAGTTGCCGCCGAGCGCGATGAAAGCCTTGATGCCGCCGTCGCGCATTGCCCGGACGGTTTGGACGGCGTCGAGTCCGTGGTCGCGCGGCGGCTCGAAATCGAACTCCTGCCCGAGGGCGTCCAGGAAGGCGGGGGGCATCTGTTCCCAAATGCCCATGGTCCTGTCGCCCTGGACGTTGCTGTGCCCGCGGATGGGCGAGGCGCCAGCGCCCGGCTTGCCCATGTTGCCGCGGAGCAGGAGCAGGTTGATCATCTCCTTGATGGTGGCCACGCCCTTTTTCTGCTGCGTGATGCCCATGGCCCAGGTGATGATCACCCGGTCAGCTGCGATATACCTGGCCGCCAGTTCCTCGATCTCTTCCAGGCGGAGCCCGGTGGCTTCCAGTACCGTGGCGTCGTCCAGCCGGGCAAGGTGGGCCCGCAGCTCCGCCAGCCCGTCGCAGTGTTCTTCGAGGAATTTGTGGTCCAGCACCGTCCCGGGATGGGCGTCTTCGGCCTCGAGCACTCGCTTGGAAATGGCCTGCAGCAGCGCCATGTCGCCTCCGATCCGCACCTGCAGGAACTGGTCCGCCAGGTCCGTGCCGTGCCCGATGATGCCCTTCACCTTCTGCGGGTTCTTGTACCGCATCAGGCCGGCCTCCGGCAGCGGGTTGACTGCCACGATCTTGCAGCCGGCTTCCTTGGCTTCCTCCAGGGCGGTGAGCATCCGCGGATGGTTGGTGCCCGGGTTCTGCCCCATGACGATGATGAGGTCCGCCTTGGCAAAGTCGTCGTAGGACACCGTTGCCTTGCCCACGCCGATGGTCTGGCCCATGCCCCAGCCGGAGGACTCGTGGCACATGTTGGAGCAGTCCGGCAGGTTGTTGGTTCCGTACGCGCGGATGAACAGCTGGTAGAGGAAGGCGGCCTCGTTGGCGGTACGGCCGCTGGTGTAGAACGCGGCCTGGTTGGGGTCGGGGAGCGACTTCAGCTTGCCGGCGATGATGCTGAACGCCTGCTCCCAGCTGACCGGCCGGTAGTGGTCCTCCCCCGCCGGCTTGTACACCGGCTCGGTGAGGCGGCCCTGCATGCCCAGCCAGTACTCGGACCGTTCCCGCAGCTCGCTGACCGGATGCTCTGCCCAGAACTCGGACCCGATGACCACCGGCGTTGCCTCCCAGGTCACCGCCTTGGCCCCGTTCTCGCAGAACTCGAACATCTTGCGGTGGCCAGGGTCCGGCCACGCGCAGCTCATGCAGTCGAACCCGTCCTTCTGGTTCAGCGCCAGCAGGGTTTTCCGCGACCGCTCCACGCCCATGTGCTTGAGCGCCGGTTGCATGGAGTAGTAGACGCCGGGCACCCCGGCAGCCCAGGTTTTGGGGTGGCCGGTCACTTCGAGTTCAGACTCGTCGGCTTCTTCGACCTTTGGGTTCTTGCGCGTCACGCTGCACACTCCTCGGCTGATTCCTGGTCCCCATTGCCTTCGGCATCCGCCGGCGGACCAGCTTCCTCCACAGTTGTTCGTCCCGCCGAGGAAGTCAAGGGATGGACGACGGCGGCCCGCGGCTGGCGTAGGCTGGTTCCCACGGCTGAAGCAAGCGGCCGCGGGACCCACTGCGCGGAGCTGCCTTTCATGTCCGACGATTCTGCCCTCGCCGCCCTCGCGGCGTCTTCGTTCTCCCTGCCCGGGCTGCGGGACGGCCAGCTGGCCGGTATCAGCGCCCTGGCTGCGGGCCGCGACGTCCTGGCCGTGATGCCCACCGGATACGGGAAGTCCGCCATCTACCAGGTGGCAGCGCAGCATCTGCACCACACGACGGGACGTCCCGCCGTGGTGGTGTCACCCCTGATCGCACTGCAGGAGGACCAGCAGGATGGCCTGGCCGGTGACCTGGGCGCCGGGGCCGCCGTCGCCATCAATTCCTCGCACAGCGATGCCGAGGTGGCAGCCGCCTGGCAGGCTGTCGAGTCAGGGGAAGCCACCTTCGTGTTCCTCGCCCCCGAGCAGCTGGCCAAGGGGGAGACGGTGGACCGCCTGGCCGCCCTGGACATCTCCCTGTTCGTGGTGGACGAGGCACACTGCGTTTCCTCCTGGGGCCACGACTTCCGCCCCGATTACCTTGGCCTTGGCAGCGTCCGTGAACGGCTGGGCAGCCCGCCCGTGGCGGCACTCACTGCCACCGCGGCTCCGCCCGTCCGTGACGAGATTGTGGCCCGGCTGGAAATGCGGGACCCGCTGGTGCTGGTGCACGGTTTTGACCGGCCCAACATTTCCCTGGACGTGGTCCGGCACCAGGAGGACAAGGGCAAGCGGAAGGCCGTGCTGGAGCAAGTCGCCGGGTTCGCAAGGGACGGGCAGGGGCTGCTCTACGCCGCCACCCGGAAGGACACCGAGAAGTACGCCGCCAAGCTTGCCGGGCTCGGGCTGCGCAGCGAGGCGTACCACGCGGGCAGGACGGCCGCGGACCGGGAGCGGATCCACGAGCAGTTCCTCCAAGACGGGCTGGATGTTGTGGTGGCCACCACCGCCTTCGGGATGGGCATCGATAAAGCGAACGTCCGCTTTGTGGTCCACGCCGACATTCCGGAGGCACTGGATGCCTACTACCAGGAGATCGGCCGGGCCGGGCGGGACGGGGAGCCTGCCGAAGCCGTGCTGCATTACCGGTCCGAGGACCTGGGACTGCGGAAGTTCTTCACCACCAGCTCCCCTGACCCCGAACGGCTCATGGCGCTGCTGAACGTCCTCAAGGCCGCGCACGCGCCCACGCCGAAGTCATCCCTTGCCGAGCTGACCGGGTTTCCCGCCCGCCGGGTCACCGGGCTGCTCAACCAGCTCGAGGAGGCGGGCGCCGTCACCATCGGCAAGCGGGGCGTCCGGCTGGACTCCAAAGCCAAGCTGCCCGCCCTGGTGGACCGCGCCGTCGAACTCGCCGAGGCCCGGCAGCGGGTGGAGCAGTCCCGCCTCACCATGATGCGCGCCTATGCGGAGACGGACGGCTGCCGGCGGCAGTTCCTGCTGGGCTACTTCGGTGAGGACCTGCCCGAGCCCTGCGGGAACTGCGATGGCTGCACCGCGGCGGCCGGCCGGGAGGAGGCGGCAGAAGCTGCGCACGACGGCGGCGGACCAGACAGGAAGGCACAGGCAGGCAAAAAGGACGCGCCAAAGAAGAAGGGCCCGTCAGGGAAGAAGGCGCAGGCAGCCAAAAAGCCGGGCGCGAAGAAGCAAGCCGATGATCCCTTCCCGCTCCAGTCCACCGTGGTGCACAAGGAATGGGGATCCGGCCTGGTCATGCGGCACGAGGATGACGTCATCACCGTCCTGTTCGAACAGGAGGGGTACAAGACGTTGTCGCGTTCCGCCGTCGTAAAGCATGAACTGCTCAAGCCCGCGTAGGCTTGAAGGAGACTGACGACGAAAGGCCTGCCGCGTGGAAATACCCTCCATAGTCTGGATCCTGACCATCGCAGGAATCGTTGGCCTGCTGGCCTTCGACTTCTTCTTCCATGTGCGGAAGGCCCACACGCCGTCCCTCAGGGAAGCCGCCGTCTGGTCCGCCATCTATGTGGGCATCGCGGTGCTTTTCGGGCTCGCTGTGCTCCTGTTTGGCGGGCCGACCATGGGAACCGAGTACTTTGCCGGCTACATCACGGAGAAGGCACTGTCCGTGGACAACCTCTTCGTATTCCTCATCATCATGGCCAGCTTCAGGGTGCCCCGGGCAGACCAGCAGAAGGTGCTGCTGTTCGGCATTATCTTCTCGCTGATCGCCCGCACGGGTTTCATCCTCCTTGGAGCTGCGCTGATCAACAGTTTCGCCTGGGTGTTCTATATCTTCGGACTGATCCTGCTCATCACCGCCGGCAACCTGCTCCGGCCGGAAGGCCACGACCAACACTCCGAAGGCCTGGTGGTCCGGCTCGCCAGGAAGTACCTCCCGGCGTCGGCCCACTACGACGGCGACAAGCTCTTCACCATGGAGAACGGCAAACGGGTCCTCACCCCGATGCTCCTGGTGATGGTGGCTATCGGCGGCACGGACATCCTGTTTGCCCTCGATTCCATTCCGGCCATCTTCGGTCTCACCCAGAACGTGTTCATTGTCTTCACCGCCACGGCGTTCTCCCTGATGGGCCTGCGGCAGCTGTACTTCCTGATTGACGGCCTGCTGGACCGGCTGATCTTCCTCTCTTACGGCCTCGCGGTGATCCTGGGATTCATCGGCGTCAAGCTGATCCTGCACGCGCTGCACGAAAACACCCTCCCGTTCGTCAATGACGGCGAACACGTCAGCGTGGTGGAAGTAAGCACCGAGGTTTCGCTCAGCGTGATCCTAGGCGTCCTGCTGGTTACGGTACTGGCGTCCGTCTTCAGTCCGAAGGGCAAAGCCAAGAACGCCGTATCCGGGGCCAAGCGCCACGCCATCGAGTACCTGGACCTCAACTACGAGACTGACATGGTGGAGCGGGACAAGCTCTTCGCGAAGATGTGCCGCGAGGAGGACCAGATCCGCAAGCTCCCGGAGAAGTACAAGAGGCTGATCCGCAACGAAACCGAGTTCCTGGAACTGCTCCGGAACGCCCACGACGAACACGACAAGGCCCAGGTCCGGGCGGACGCCAAGGGCTGACCGCTTAATTGTCGGGCCCTCTTGCTACGTTTGGTGCAGGTGTAAACCAGGGCCCCAGGAACCGTCCTCCGGCCCGGCTGTCAATGGGGAGGCCCCGTGTTTCTGCTCGAAGCTGCCAGCGCCGGCGCGGCTCCGGACCTGGTGTTTTCCGCCAGCGACCTGGTGGCCGCGAGCGAGTGTGAGTACCGCGCGCTCCGCATCCTGGACGAAAAGCTGGGCCGCGCCCCGAAGGCGGAATTCCCGGCAGATGAGATGCGCGTGCGGGCCGGCGAACTGGGTGACCGGCATGAGCAGGCGGTCCTGGCCGGCCTGGTCCGGAAGTACGGTGAGTGGGACGCCAGCCGGGGCGCCGGGGTCTACTCCCTGGAACGCGGGGAAAACCTGCGCGGCGAACTGCAGGCCAAGCATGCGGAGACCGAGCTGGCACTCCGGTCCGGTGCCGACGTTGTCTTCCAGGCCACGTTCTTCGACGGCGAGTTCCTCGGTTATGCCGACTTCCTGGTGAACGAGGCCGCTGGTACCGGGAACCCGGGGCGCTACGAAGTCTGGGACACTAAGCTCGCCCGGCATGCCAAGGTGGGCGCCCTGCTGCAGCTCGCCGCCTACGGGGACCAGCTCATCGGAATGGGACTGGATCCCTCCCCCGTCGTCACGCTGGTGCTGGGCACCAGGGTGGGTGAGGACTGGCTTCGCAGCAGCCATTCCCTCCCTGACCTGCTCCCCGTTTTCCGGGAACGACGCCGGCGCTTCCGCCAGCTGACTGCCGCCCACCGGACCGCCGGGGTCCCCGTCGAGTGGCAGCAGCCCGGCGTTGTGCACTGCGGGCGGTGCGATTACTGCGCCGAGCAGGTGCAGGTTCACCGGGACCTGCTGATGGTTGCCGGGATGTCAGTGGTGCGGCGCCGGAAGCTCCACGCCGAGGGCATCACCACCATCGACCAGCTCGCCGCCATGCCGGCGGATGGAGCCTCCGATTCCGTGGCAAGGCTGCGGTCGCAGGCCCGCATGCAGCTGGGACTGGACCGGGCTGCCGGGTCGCGGACCTTCACCAAGGATGGGCACCCGCACACCGTCTCCTACACGGTCCTGCCGGACAACACCATTGATTCGCTGCCCGCCCCCAGCCCGGGCGACATCTTCTTCGACTTTGAGGGTGACCCCCTGTGGCAGGACCCGGCCACCGGCGTGTGGGGCATCGAATACCTCTTCGGCGTCATCGAGGCCCCGGAGCCCGGTGCTGCCGGAGACCCCGTCTTCCGTCCGTTCTGGGCCCATTCCCGGTCCGGGGAACGGCGCGCCTTCCTCGATTTCCTTGACTACGTGGAGGAACGCCGGGCCCGCTACCCGGACATGCACGTCTACCACTACGCCTCCTACGAGAAGACGGCCCTGCGGAACCTTTCCCTGGCCCACCAGGCCGGCGAAGAAACGGTGGACGACTGGCTCCGGCAGGGCCTCCTCGTGGACCTCTACGCCACGGTCCGGCATTCGCTGCGGATCTCCGAGGCGTCGTACTCCATCAAGAAGCTGGAACCGCTGTACATGGGCGATAACCTGCGCTCCGGCGACGTCAAGGATGCCGGCGCATCCGTCGTCGCCTACGCGGCCTACTGCGCGGCCAGGGATGCCGGCCACCAGGAGGAGGCCGGCAGGATCCTTGCCTCCATTTCCGACTACAACCAGTACGACTGCCTGTCCACGCTCCGGTTGCGGGACTGGCTCCTGGAGATCGGGGACCGGGCGCGGGACGAAGTCCAGGCAGCCGGTGCCGAGGCCGTGCAAGCCCGGCCGGGAACCGCAACCGCGCAGCGCAGTGGCGGGCGGGAACGCCACCACACCGTGGACGAGACACCCGAGGAGGCCGCGCTCCGCGAGTACTTGGCGGGCCTGCCGGACAACCGGCCCTGGACCGAGGACGAACGGGCCGTAGCCATGGTGGCAGCTGCCACCGGATACCACCGCCGCGAGCGCAAGCAGTTCTGGTGGCAGCATTTCGACCGGGTGGAGGCACCGCTGGAAAACTGGTCGGAGCAGCGGAACGTGTTCGTGGTGCAGTCCGCCGAAGTGTCAGCGGACTGGGCGCTGGCCAAGCCCCGCGAGCGGATGCGCACCCGGGTTCTGCGGCTGCGCGGCACCATGACGGAAGGCTCGGATTTCCGCGCGGATTCCACCTGGTGCCGGCTCTATGACGCTCCCCCGCCGGACGGGATGGCGGCGCCGGGTGCCGCTGCCGGGGCCAGGGCCTTTGCATTCGGCACCATGATCAGTGAACTCTCCCCTGCGCCGGACAACCCGGAACATACCCTGATCACCATCGCGGAGCGCGAATCGGGCAAGGTGGCAGCCTACCCGCACCTCCCCGTAGCTCTGACCGAGGACCAGCCACTTGCCACGGCCAGCATCGAGGCAGCCATCGCGGAGATTGCCCGTGCCGTGGGATCGTCCCTCCCGTCCCTGCCCGCCCAGCCGGGGCTGGACATCCTGCGGAAGCAGCGGCCACGGTTCCGTTCGTTGCCCGGCCCGGTGGAAGTCCGGCATGCCCCGGACGGTTCTGCCGGTTACGCTGCCGCCATCACGGCATCGCTGCGGGACCTCGACAGGTCCTACCTTGCCGTCCAGGGACCTCCCGGCACGGGCAAGACCTTCGTCGGCGCCCACGTGATCGGCCAGCTTGTGGCCGAGGGCTGGAAGGTGGGTGTGGTGGCGCAGTCCCACAACGTGGTGGAAAACCTGCTGTGCAGGGCCGTCGAGGTTGGCGGCGTCGACCCCACGGCGGTGGGCAAGAAACTGGCCGCACCGCATGAGGTGCCGTGGACCCTAACGTCCGACGGCGACGTGGCACGCCTGCTGTCCTCGCCCGGCGGGTGCCTGGTGGGCGGAACAGCGTGGACCATGACAGGAAAGGAAGTTCCCGCGGGGTCCCTGGACCTGCTGGTGATCGATGAGGCAGGGCAGTTCTCGCTGGCCAACACCCTCGCCGTTTCCCGCGCCGCCTCCCGGCTGCTCCTGCTGGGCGACCCCCAGCAGCTGCCTCAGGTGACTCAGGGCGCGCATCCTGAGCCCGTGGACGAGTCCGCCCTGGGGTGGCTCGCCGCCGGCCACGCCACCCTGCCCGCATGGTTGGGCTACTTCCTGGCGGACAGCTGGCGGATGCACCCCGAACTGTGCCGGGCGGTGTCGCAGCTCAGCTACGAGGGGAAACTCCAGTCGGCTCCGGCGGCGTCCCTGCGCGAACTCGAGGGTCTTCCGCCCGGCGTCGAGACCGTGTTTGTGGACCACACCGGCAACGCGACCAGCTCCAGGGAGGAAGCAGCCGAGGTGGTCCGCCAGGCACAACGCCATCTGGGCCTGAAATGGATCGCGGGTGTAGAGAGCGAAGCGCGGCCGCTGGACCAGCAGGACCTCCTGGTGGTCGCTGCCTACAACGCACAGGTCCACCTGGTCCGGAAATATCTGGAAGAGGCCGGCCTGCCCGGGGTCCGCGTCGGTACGGTGGACAAATTCCAGGGCCAGGAGGCGCCCGTGGTACTTGTCTCGATGGCGTGCAGTGCTGTGGCGGAGGCTCCACGCGGCGCAGAGTTCCTGCTCAACCGGAACCGGATCAACGTAGCCGTATCCCGCGGCCAGTGGCGGGCGGTTATCATCCGCTCCCCCGAGCTCACCAGCTATATGCCGCACCGGCCCGCAGCGCTCGAGGAACTAGGCGCCTTCATCGGCCTCAGCCCGCGCGCGGAATAGCGGCGGGGAACGCCTGGGGCCAGGCGGCAGTCAGCGTGCCCGGAAGCTGTGGAAGCCTCCCTTGGCCGCAGTGAGGGATTCCTCGACGCGTTCCACCCTGCCCGGGGTCCGGTCGGATTTCAGCCAGTCGAGGAGTGCACGGACGTGCGCCTCAGGGCCCTCCGCGACCACGGCAACCGAGCCGTCGCTGACGTTTCGCACCTCACCGGTCAGGCCCAGTTCCTCGGCCTTGCCCATCGTCCAGAAACGGAAGCCAACCCCTTGCACCACGCCGAACACGCGTGCACTCAGCCGCACCGTGCCCGTCGAGGAACCACCCGGTGCTGAATCCGCTGGTGAACCGTCGTGGCCGGCCATGGGTAGACCTCCTCAGGATCGTCGCCCTGCCCCAACTGGGTAGCAGTAAGTGTCGTGATAGGCGTTCAAAACGACATTTGCTGCGACCCAGTTGGGCTGGGCGGACCGCTTAGTTGATGGTGATGTCGCGGGTGGCGTGGTTGTAGCGGATGGTGACCGTGCCACCGGGGTGGTGCAGTTCGTGGTTGGGGCCGTCGAACGTGCCAAACGCGCCGTAGTTCTCGTCCCATGAGCGGTTCAGGGCGATCTTGAAGGTGTAGTAGCCGGCCGGCAGCTCGGCGCTCTTCTTCCACAGCTGGTCCAGGAAGTCGAACTCCATCTGGGCTTCGTCGTACTGGGGGGCCCAGTTTTCCGGTGCACCCAGGAAGGTGTTGAAGTCACCGGCAAGGGCCACGGCTTCGGGCTGCGGGTGCGTCTCAACGTCCGGTCCCTCGAACGCCTCGGCGGCAACAGAACCGGCGGCAACAGGCTGCTTGGCCGGCGTCTTGCCCTTGACTGCCTTCACTACAGGCTCAACGGCTTCTTCAAGTGCCTTCGCCGCCTTGCCCACAACGGCTGCTGCCTTCTTCGCCGGGGTCTTCCTGGCAGCGGTCTTCTTGGCCGGGGCTTCCTTGGCCACAGGCTCAACGGGAGCAGCGGTCACCTTTCGGACAAAACCTTCGGGAGCGGTGGGAACCGGGGTGTCGGCAGGAACGGGCGTGCCGGCGTCGAGCGCGGTGGCGAACGAAACAGCATCGGGGTAGGCCACGGTGGCACGCATGCCGTCCTCGGTGATGGTCCAGCCGGAGCGACCCTTCACCAGCCAGCCGGCCTTGACCAGCTTGGCGGTAGCGGTGGTGAGCGTCTTGTGGCCGCGGGGAATACCGCCGCTGAGCAGTTCGGCTTCGTGCTCGTTGAACGGCACGCGCGCAGTCGCCTCGGCGAGGACCTGGCCCGCGTTCAGTGCATCGCCTGACCACACGCCTTCGGTCAGGACATCCAGGACGGTCTTGAGTCGAAGGAAAGTGTTTTCTGCGGTGGACTTGGCCATGATTCCCCTTTTATGAAAGCGATCGGTCATAGGCATCTTGCCAACTGCCCGTAAAATCGCGCGACTTTAATTGGTTAACTCTGCGTGTCGTGACCGACTATGAAGCGGATCCCGCATCAAAGTGAGGCGAAGGTCTCGGGTAAGGGCTGTTGCATAACCCTCACAGCGCCGGCATGGGTGCCGCCTTGCAGTCCCCGGACACGCCTGCGGCACCCAGTTTAGCCGCACTCCCATGCAGTTGTTGCCTGGGACACAGCAGCGTCAGGGCGTGGCTTCCCCGCCGTTCAGTTCCTCCAGCAGTTCGGCCTTCCGCTCGTCGGATGCGAAGGACGAATGGATGGAGTTCGCGGCCAGGCGGGCCTTGTCAAAGTCTGAGAGATCGAAGACTGCCTTTAGCTGGGCAAAGTTGTCGTCCACGTAGCCGCCGAAGTATGCGGGATCGTCAGAATTGACCGAGACGTTCAGCCCCGCGGCGAGCATGGCCGGCAGCGGGTGGTCGGCGAGGGTGTCCACGGCACGGAGCCGGACGTTGGACAGCGGGCAGACCGTGAGCGGGGTCCGCGCATCCACCAGGCGCTCCACCAGGTCGGGATCCTCCATGCAGCGGATGCCGTGGTCGATGCGCTCCACGCCCAGGACGTCCAGGGCTTCGATGATGTACGACGGCGGCCCCTCCTCGCCTGCGTGCGCGGTCAGCCGGAGGCCTGCTTCGCGGGCCTTGGCATAGAGACGTTCGAATTTGGCAGGAGGATTGCCCACCTCGGCGGAGTCCAGGCCGATGGCCCCGATGGGCGCCTCCATGGCGAGCAGTCCGTCCAGTACCTCCAACGCCGAGTCCTCGGGGAGGTCGCGCAGGAAGGCGGCGATCAGCATGGTGGAGATGCCGAAGTCCTCCTGGGAAGTGGCCAGCACCGATGCCACACCGTTGACGCAGGTCTCCAGGGGAATACCGCGCGAAAGATGTGCCTGCGGGTCCATCATGATCTCGGCGTGCCGGACGCCGGCGGCAGCTGCGCGCTCAAGGTAGGCGTGGGTCATCGCAGCAAAGTCCTCTTCGGTCTGCAGCACGGCCATGTTGGCGTAGTACAGGTCCAGGAAGGATTGCAGGTCAGTGAACTCGTACTTTTCCCGCAGCTCGTCCAGCCCGGAGTACGGCAGCGTGATGCCGTTGCGTTCGGCCAGGGCGAAGATCAGCTCCGGCTGCAATGTTCCCTCGATATGCAGGTGCAGTTCGGCCACCGGGAGGACCCGGGCCGGGGCGCCGCCTTCTGATTCGTCAGCTTCAATTCCGGGCGCGGCGGTGCCGCCGGCAATGTTATCCATCCGGTCAGGATAGTGCCCCGGCAAAATTTCGCCCACCGCCGGATCACCGGCAGTCCGACACTCCCGGCAAGATCTCGATTTGATAACCCTCCGCCCATGTCCTAGCGTGAAATGCATACCCGCCCAGCGGGTGCATGAATGCCCGGTGCTGCCTCCACCAGAACTGCCCAGCGGCAGCCACCGAAGTTGACCTCTATTTGTCAGGGGCGGGCAGTGGCGCGACGATCTCCGGGGACGGAACCAGCGCCGGTGGCCTTCAGGAGCATCACCACATGAAAAACACCACCTTCCGTACTGTCGCGCGCCGTGGAGCCACCGTGGCAGCTATTTCCGCCGCAGGCCTGGCACTCTCCGCCACGGCAGCCAACGCGACCACCAGCACTTCCACGTGGGACGCTTTGGCTCAGTGTGAAAGCGGCGGCAACTGGGCCACCGATACCGGGAACGGGTACTCGGGCGGCCTGCAGTTCAGCCCCAGCACCTGGTCAGCATACGGCGGCACCGGCTCGGCGGCGGACGCCAGCCGCGAGCAGCAGATCGCCGTTGCGGAACAGGTCCAGGCCTCCCAGGGCTGGGGCGCCTGGCCCTCCTGTTCCGCGCAGCTCGGCCTGAGCGGCGGAGCCACCGGGACCGCACCGGTCCAGCAGGCACCGGTGCAGCAGGTGCCGGTCCAGCAGGTGCCGGTCCAAGCCGCCCACGTCCAGGCCGTTCCGGCAACCCAGGTTCCTGCCGCGAAGCACGCAACAACGGTGGCGCTCAGCGGAGAAACCTACACGCTGCAGGCCGGGGACACCCTCAGCATCGTGGCGGACAAGCTGGGCATCCAGGGCGGCTGGCAGCAGCTCGCGGACGCAAACCTGGACACCATCTCGGACCCGAACCTTGTCTTTGAAGGACAGGTCCTCCAGCTTCCCGCATAGAAAGCTGCCCGGCAGCCCATAGCTGCCCCAGCCCTTCGAGGCTTCCTAATCAGGTCGGCGATAGACAAATTCCGTTGACCAAAAAGACGACGCCGGCACGCCCCCACGAGGGGAGTGCCGGCGTCGTTCCCTTAATCCAGCAGCAGGCCTTAGCTGGCAGGCAGCTCGCGGACGATCCGCACCTTCCAGGCGGAGTCATCGCTCGTGTCCAGCAGGGCCACGGTGCCATGGGCCAGGTTCAGCGCCACCCGCTTGACGGCGAGCAGCTCCAGGTAGAGGTGCTCGTTCATCCGGCTGGGGGTATCGATCATGTACTTCACGGCGTCCCGGACCTTGCGGTAGTTGGCACTGCGTTCCCGGTGCATGTGCAGTTCCAGGGCCGACTTCTGCTTGATCCGCGGTTCGTGCCGGTTCAGCAGGGTGACGGCGGTGTGGACACCCACCACGAGGGCCAGCGAAACCGCATAGATCCACCATCCGCTCGAGAGCAGGAACAGCGGCAGGTTGCCGATGGCCACAATGGCGATCACCACGCGGAGCGCTGCGATGCGGCGCATGGTCTTGGCCACTGCGGCAATGCCGTCGCGGAAGCGGTGCTGCTCTTTGCGCGCGGCGTGGGGATCGATGGTGAACTCATCGAGGACCAGGATGCCCTTTGCTTCCGGAGCCAGCATCTGCCCGAAACGGGGCAGGCTGGGGGAGGAGTGTGCGGGGGTCTTTTCAGGTGTTAGTGTCATGAGGGAACTTCCAAAACGCGGGGGTGGTTGCGGAGATCTTAGTGGTTTCAACCTGCGCCCGTATGCATGCGTCCACTATTTGGACACCCGCAAGGCTCCCGCTGTGGCCGGCGGCACTGCAATTGGAACATCCGCCGGGTGCCGTCAGACTGAATGAATGCAAACCTTCCTCCCGTACCCTGACTTCCGGCAGAGCGCCGCAGCCTTGGACACCGCCCGGCTCGGCAAACAACGGGTCGAGGCGCTCCAGACGCTCCGCGCCCTGGTCATTCCCGGATACGGCTGGCAGACCCACCCGGCCATCCGCATGTGGATGGGCTACGTCCCGGCGCTGACCATGTACGGGCTGGCGATGGTGGATGAATGGACCAGGCGCGGGCACCCGGACAACACGCGAGCGAACATCACCGAGTTCGCACCGCAGGCGGCACACCCGGACTACGCCGGAAAGATTCCCATGCCCCCATGGCTGGGGGATCCGGAAGTCCACCTCAGCCACCGTTCCAAACTGGTCCACAAGGAACCCAAGTTCTACAGCCCGGTCTTCCCCGACGCGGTGCCCGACATGGATTACGTGTGGCCGGAACCCCGGCATGAGTTCTTGCCACGGGAGCCCGAGGGCGACATTCTTTGGATCCTCCGCGACCCGCACGACGCCGTCGATCCCCAGACGCTGGACACGGTGGCGCTTCCGCCCGTGGGCGGCAGCATCGGCGCGCCCGACCCCGACGACTACTCCCCCGTCTATCTTGAGGAGACTTCACGCCGCCCCTCCCGGCAACCACGGAAGGCCCCGGCCAAGCCGCAGGCGAAGAAGCCCACCCGCAAACGCCTGGCGCAGGAGGAGGCCTTTTCCACTCTTCCGGGCAAGACGCCGGTGGCTGTCCCGTTCGAACACGGACAGAAGTTTGCCGTGGGACAGGTGGTGGGGCGGCCCATCACCCTTGAGGACGGCAGGTTCGGCCGGCACTTCGAGGTCACGGAAATTATTGACCGGTCCGCGTTCGCCTACCCGGCCCTCCTCCAGGATCCGCGCGTGTTCTTCGCCGTTGAGGCTCCCTAGCCATGACCATCCTGCTGGCAGGCTGCGGCGACCTCGGCACGGAAGCGGGCCTTCGGTTCGCCGCACTGGGACACCCGGTGGTGGGCTGGCGCCGCTCCCCCGGGAAACTGCCTGCCGCCATCGAAGGTGTGGCGGCTGACCTGGGTGCCCCGGACCTGCCGAGCGTCCCCAGGGACACCACCGCCGTCGTCATTGCCGTTGCTGCCGACGCTCCCACCGAGGACGCGTACCGGGCGGCCTACCTGGGCGGCGTCACGCACGTGCTGGACGCTTTGGAGCGCGACGGCGTGCGGCCGGCGCGGGTGCTGTTTGTCTCGTCGACGGCGGTCTACGGGGACGCAGGCGGGGGTTGGGTGGACGAAGGCACTGCCCCGGCCCCGGGCGGATTCTCCGGGCGGGTGCTGGTGGAAGCCGAAGATGCGCTGCGGGCGCGGCTGGCAGGAACCGGAACCGCGGCTGTGTCCCTTCGGCTCGGCGGCATCTACGGCCCGGGCAGGACGCGGCTGATTGACCAGGTGCGCGGCGGTTCGGCCGTTGTCCCGGAAGATGTCCGCTACACCAACCGCATCCACCGCGACGACGCTGCCGCCGCGATTGTCCACCTGGTGTCGATGGCCGCCGATCCTGCTCCCGTCTACATCGGCGTGGACGATGACCCCGCAGACCTCGGCAGTGTGCTGCGGTTCCTGGCTGCCGCCATGGACCTGCCGGAACCGCCAGTGGGTGGTGCCGGACCCGCGCGCGGCGGGAACAAGCGCTGCAGCAACAGCCTGTTGCGGGGCACCGGCTTCACCTTCGCGTTCCCGTCATTCCGTGAGGGCTACCGGGACATCCTGGCCGGCAACGGCATCCGGCATCCGTAAATGCCGGCCGCTCCCCCGGCTGGCGTTTAGGCTTGCTGCTCAGGGACACGGCGGAGAGCGGAACGGGCAGGCATGGATTTTCGGCACATCATCGAGACGGTCGGCGAGTTCGTCGATTTCGCCGGGGTGGCCGTCATGGTCATCGGCGCCCTGGTGTCCATCCCCCTGGCGCTTCGCGGATACCGGCCGCGACGCCTCCGTGCCGGCAACGAGGAACTGAGCCTTTACCGGCTGTACCGGCAACTGCTGGGCAGATCCATCCTGCTCGGGCTCGAGCTGCTGGTGGCGGCCGACATCATCCGGACCGTGGCCGTCACCCCCACCTTCGAGAGCGTGGGCGTCCTGGCGGTCATCGTCCTGATCCGGACGTTCCTCAGTTTCTCGCTCGAACTGGAGATTACCGGGCGGTGGCCGTGGCAAAAGGAGTCCCCGAAGCCTGGCGATCCTGCCGCGGCACGTGCAGGCTAGGACCCCGTGGCCGGGTGCCAGTACCGCAGGCCACCGCTGGTGGCGCCGCCGGGCGCCACATCGATCATCGCGTACGGGAACGCCCGGCGGTCCGACTGGTCCGGTCCGCGGCCGCGGACGTCCGAACACCACGTGCCGGTGTTGATGTACCGGGTGGAGCAGTCCTCCAGCGGGGACTCCAGGGCCCTGTGCGTGTGGGCTGAAATGTACCAGGCCACCCCGGAACCGTAGGCCTCGAGGGTACGGGCAAACCGGCCCGCAGCAGCGGGCGCTTCCTCGCTGGCGATGCTGCGTCCGGCGGCCGCAAGAACCATGCGGGTGGCGGTGCGCGGAACCGCCGACACCGTCCGGAACCTGGACAGGCGCGCCAGATCACGAACCGCCGCCTCGTCCAGCGCAAGGCGCCGGGACTCGGTCTGCAGCAGCACGTCGTAGGCGCCCGACCTGACGCGCCGTTCCGCCCGCTCTGACGCCAGGCAGGCCCGGGCAACGGCGCCTGCACGGCTCAGGCGCGAGCCTGACGGTTGGGCGTGCCAGGCGGCGAGCGGCGGGAGGTCCAGCTCGTCGGTGCCGTTGACCGCTGTGCGGAGCACCTCCGGGATGCGGTGCAGGGCATGGTGCTGGTGCCCGTGCTCCGCGACGAGCACGTGGGGCACGTGCAGGAACCAGGGGTGGACCCGGACGCGCGTGGGCTCCAATGGTGACAGCAGTTCCGACAAGCTGGCGGCAACGGAGGGCCGGGCCAGCTCCACGTCATGGTTGCCGCACACGAAATGCAGCTGCACGCCGAGGGCCGCGCACTCCTGCAGAGCCCGGAACGTGCCATCGTGCCGGGCAAGGATGGCCTTGAGCCGTGCCAGGCTCTGGTCCTCACTGAAGCCGGCCAGCTCGAACGTGTCACCGACGAAGACCACGTGCCGCTCCGGCCCCGCAGCCGAAAGCACCTCGTTCCGCAGGAATCCGGGCAGTTCCCTACCGGGGTGGCGGGGATCGTCATCCGCAACACCCAGGTGAAGGTCGCTGAGGAGCCACCACCGCGCCGCGCGGCTCATGTGATCAGCTCCCACAAGCGCGGAACGAAAAGGAGCAGGAAAACCGTCCAAACGGCTGCGAGCGCGGCGCGGCTGACCGTCCGGCTGACCGTTCGGCCGAGGAGCCTCGCGCGTGCGGGCTGCCCTGAGTCCTGTCCGGTATGACGCACCTCGAGCGCGACCAGGGTGGTGAGCAGGACGGCGGCAGCAAGCAGTCCGGGAAGATCGATCATGCCGCGGCCTCCTTCCGTGCCCGTGCCAGGCAGGCGAGCACAGTGATGGCGCCCATCGCGATCACGCACGCCTGCCATGACCACACGGTGAGGTAGAACATCGCCGCGGAGACGGCCGTGAGCACGGCGAGGCCAAGCGCCAGGACCAGCAGCGCGAAGAACGCGGCGTCGGTCACCGGCGTGAGCCGGGCCAGTGCCTGCCCCGGGAGGAGAACGAGGACCGCAATCGCCACCAGCGCCTGCAGCGGTGCGGGCAGCCCGACGAGGGTTACCAGTGACAGCGCGATGGCTGCGAGTGCGAGCGCCAGGGTGGGCCGGCTGACTCCGCCGATCATGGTGTCACCCGGTACACGCGTGCGTCGGTGTTGCTGAACACCAGCTCCACGCCATCCTGCGCTTTTAGCCACTCTTCCATCTCCTGCATGTTGTGGGTGGTGCTGTCGCCCTGAAGCACGAGGCTGGCCTCTGCAGAACGCATGAGAAGCACGACGGCGCCGGCTGGGTTTTCACGGGCGTAGCCATAGAAGATCGGACCGCAGGTTGCCGCGGTCAAATCCTGCCGGCACAGGTCTTCGATGGCCCGGTAGGGGTGCTCGAGGTAGGTCTCGGTGCGCCACGGCGTCGGGTGGGCCGCCGAAAGAATTGCTGCTCCAGGCGGTGCCAAGCTCTCCGCTGTGGCAACGGCTGCCATCTCATCGTCCGTGAAGACGTCATACTCCGCGTTCCCGAACCGGCCTGTCACCGTCATCGCGGCCAACAGGCAGAAGGTGACGACAAGGACCCCAACCATCCGGAAAGAGGGGCGCATGTTGCTGCTCTCTTGGGGAAGCAGGGCTGAACAGACCAGCAGGGCAACGAAGGGCAGCGCGAACAGGGAGACGCGGATGAGCATCTCCCCTCCGTACATCTGCGCCGGAAAGAGCAGCAGGGGGCCTGCGGCGAAGAGGACGACCCTGACATCAAGCCGCCGTCTACGCCACTCGCGCAGGGCGCCCACCGCTGCGAGGACCCACAGCAGGACGGTGAGCACTACCCGAACCTGCACCACAAACACGTGGCCGGGAGTTCCGCTCACGCGCTCAGCGACGTTCGATTCCACCGCGGCGGACAGTCCTGCGTCCTCCATTGGGGGGTGCCCAATGAGGTAGGTACTGGCGGGATAGACCAGCCAAAGCACCAGGACAATAGCGGTGATAAGGGGCAGCCGGCCGGGCCACACATGTCCGCTCAGGGTAAGAACGGCGACGACCAGGAGCAGCATAAAGGGCGTCAGCTGGTGACTGGCACAAATAACTGCGATGAGCAGGAGTGCTACCGCGAGTGCACCCACCCGGAACCCCCGGCGGGGGTCGACGGGGGTTCGTTCCCGCCACCACACCGCAAGGTTGGCCGGCCGAAAACCCCGGAACCGGGAAGGACGCGCGCCCAACGGGCCGATCAGCAGCACAGCCAAGACGAGGTACAGGAAGAAGCCGAAGGCCTGGGGCGACAGGTAGTCCTGGTCCTGCCAGTTTCCGAGGCAGAAGATCCAGAGCGCGAGCCACCGCCGTCGCGGGTCCTGGGTCAGGTAGCTCAACAGCACGGCCACGGCAAGGAGCCACAGCCCCACGTTGAACACGGGTGCCCAGAGGGCAACAGTCACCGGATCAAGACCGCTTGCCTCAAATATCGTAGCCAGGAGGGCGAAGAACCCGGGCCAGTTAAAGTAGGCGTCGATGTTCGGGTTCACCGCCTGCATGTCCGCGAGTGCATCGGTTATCCCGAGGTGACGGAACGCGACCTCACCACGCGGAACGTCGGTCACGAACGCTGCGGTCCCGAAGAGCACCAGTACCTGCACCGCGAGGAGCCACATCATGACCAGGCGGCCCGCCGGGCCCGTCGCATCCCCCCGCAGCGCCACCACGAACGTGACGTTCAGAAGCAGGACCCCAATCCAGTACGGGTACGGGAGTTCGGCGGCGAGCCCCAGGTCGCTCTCCACTGGCAGGACCACAGCGGAGGCCGCCCCTACGGCAAGTGCCAGTGACACGAGGCCGGCCAGGGCGCACCACACGTCCCGTGGCTTCCAGCGTCCTTCAGTACGGCTGGTGGCTTCGATCGTGCTCGTCATGCCACCTCCTTCTTAACGCGCCGGAGGATGGCGAGGAGCCTGATACCCGCTGCCGCGGCTCCGGTGGAGAGAACCACCAGCCACGCCAGGGCCATCGCGCTCGAGCCCCTGTCGGCGGCCCAGAGCGCCGCGGTGCAGAGTGCAACCGCGAGCGTCGCGCCTACCGCGATGGCCTCCACATACCGGCCCCGGGCCCGGCACACGGCGTTGTATGCCTGCAGCACGGCGTACGCGACCACGCCGGCCGCCAGCAGCCGAAGGGCACCGGCAGACGCGTCGGCGTACTGCTCCCCCAGCAGGTGGAGCAGCGGGCGGGCGAAGACAACAAGGACTACGGCGGCCAGTCCGCCCACGGCGAGCGACCACCGGAGGGTGGACCAGGTTGTCGCGACCAGGCGTTCAGGCTCCCGCACGCCCTCCGCAAACTGGACGATGCCCATCAGCATCGGGGCTGTGTAGGCGGCCCATGCCATCATCCAAGCCGGATACCAGTAGGCGGCGGCCTCCGGTGCCACCATATGCGCTAAAAGAAGCGGCAGCAGCAGTCCGGGGGCACGCTCGCTCAGGGTCAGGAGCTGGTTCGGAATGCCCAGCATGAGCACGGCACGGCCATGTGCCGGACGCAGCGTGGGCCGCGGCCGATAACCGATAAGCTTTCGCAGCTGGACCGCACCGATGACGGCTGTCACGGCAGTCCCCAGGGTCCAGCAGGCCATCAGCAGGTCCACCGGGGCGGGATGCGCCTGCCAGGCCACAACGGCCACAGCCGCGAGCGAGACCACGCCGCCCACGGTGTACCTCAGGGTGGCGCTGGCACCTCGTCCCAATGCAACGAGCGCCTGGTCCAGCACCGTGCCCATTGTCCCTGTCACGGCGGCAAGGAGGAACATGAGCCAGAAGAGAGCAGATACCGACGCCGTTTCCGGTGCAACGGTCAGCTCCAGCACGAGGTAGCCGAGGGCCAGCACGGTACTGGCCAGCGCCACGATACCGAATGCGGCGTCCAGTACCCGGGCCGGCGGCTCCCCCCGACCCACGGAGACGATCACGGCCGAGCCCGCGCCAAGCACAGCGAGCTGTGCACAGATCAGCACCGCCGAAACTGCTGCCGTGGTGAGCCCCACCTCCCGCGCTGCTGCCGCGTGCGCGGCCACGATCCAGAAAGCGAAACCCGAGCCGGTCTGGGCGGCCTTGGCCAGGATGAGGCCGAGCGAGCTGCGCAGCGCGGAGTGCCGGACGACTGTTGAGACGTCCGTTGCAGCACCCCGCTGATCGCTCACGATGCGAAACCCTTCACCAATCCCGCGTAGTTGTACCAGCAGAAGGCGGCGTAGTACCGCAGCCACCGGGGCTGGCCGGAGGCGAGGCTCAGGGCGCTGCCGCGAACCGCGGCGGCGGCGGGCAGCAGAGCCAGCCTGGCCCCGCGCCAGCCATGCTTGCGGATCATCTTTCCCAGCCCGGTTCCGTCCATGAGGAACTGGTCCAGCGCGAAGTCGAAGTCGTCGGCGGCAAAACGGTGCTCGACGAAGACTTTCCGCGATACACCCGTCCGCAGCCCCGACTGCCGCATCCGCCAGCGCAGTTCGATGTCCTCACCCGACTTGAACGAGTCGTCGAAGCCCACGCCCATCATCAGTTCCCGGTCGACGATCGTCGCGACGAGCCCGAACCAGTTGCGGCTGCGGCCAGTGCGGTGGTGGTGTGCCAGTGCCTGCCCCCAGTAGCCAGGTCCGGCGACGCTTTCCAGGCCTGCCTGGAGGGCGTCGTAGCCGTCCTCCACCAGTTCCTGGAGCAGGTCGGCCACCCCCGACGGTCCGAAGACGACGTCGGCGTCGACAAGCAGGACCCAAGGCGTGTTGCTGCTACGGACCCCAAGCGTTCGTGCCCAGGGCAGGCCGCGCCCCTCGTCGCTCACCACCCGGGCTCCTGCTGCCCGGGCGATCTCGACGGTGCGGTCGGTGGAGAGTCCGTCCACCACGATGATCTCGGCGACACCGGACTTGCGCAGGGCTTCCAGGCAGCGCGGGAGCAGGTGTTCCGCGTTGCGCGCCGGAACAACAGCGGTGACGTCGGCAGTGCTGTGACCCACGGCCGCCACCCCTTATGCCTGCTCGTCGAGGACCGCGGGCAGCAGCTCCTCGAGATGGCGGACAATGTCATCGGATGCCTGGTCCGCCGACCACGCGGCCGGCACCTGCAGCAGATGGCAGGGGCGGCCGTCGAGGGCCTTGTTAAGCACAAGGCCCTTGGCCGCGAAGTGCTCGCGCCAGGGGACGACGGACGTGGCCGCCAGGCCGGTCACGACCCGCTGGGAGAAGCCGGCCATCTCGATGTGGAAGTTGCCCATCATCCGGTCGACCATCCAGTCGGTGGTCTTCTCAAGGATCCGCGTATGGCTGCCTTCGTACCGCTCGATGTAGATGGAAGCCGCGAGTGGTGCCGATGTAGTCACTTCCCGGCCGGGAAATGCCGCTCCTGCGTCAACCATGCGGTGCTCGGGGGACCACTTGCGGGAGAAGTCCGCGAGCCTCGGATAACGGATGACGTACGGGTGTACCAGTGTTGTGAGGCGGCCGACGCTCTGCGAGAGCGACGACGGGACGAGGGGTTTCCGGACACCTTCAAACAGGTGCGGATAGATGTTCCGGTGGTGCGGCTTGATGAACATCGGCTTTGCGTAACCGAGCAGGGTGGAGTCCTCGGCGAGGAAGGCCCAGTCGTCGCCCATGAACGACCATCCTTCGCGCCGCATCAGCTTTGCAGCGGTGCTCGTCTTGCCGGTCCCACCGGCCGCGGGAAGTGCAATCGCGTGACCCCGGTAGGCCATCGTTGCCGCGTGGATCATAGCGGCTCCCCGCTCCACCATCGCAGCATCGAGGACAGGCACTACCGACGTCAGCAGTTCACCCGCACCGTGGATGCGCCACTGCTCGGCGTCCCGGACCACCTGGACCCGGTCGGCATTGAAGCGCACGCTGTTGTCCGTGTACGCGAGCTCGTGCTCAAGGTGGCCTGCATCCGGCATCGGCTCCGGCCGGCCATCCACGATGATGTGGGCTGGCCGTTCGGCGTCGGTGGCGAAACACGCCAACATGGTCTTGAGCTGGTGGGCTGCCGGTGCCTGTGCATCAACGCTGATGTTGATGCGGCCGTGGATGTCAAAGTTGAGTGCTTTGTTCTGTCTAGTGCGCATGTTCGTCCCCTGTCTGGATGGTGTGTTGGTCGGATCGTGTTGCTTGACTGGACGGTGTCGGCCCCCGAGCCTTGCCGACGACGTTCACTGCACGTCCCGCCATGGACTCACGCCGGCCAGGACGGGCCGGTTCAGGGGGCGACCAGGCACATGGGCAAGCTGGCGTCCGCGGAGGTAGCCTGCCGATGTATAGGCCACGACCGCCACGAAGGCAGCCGCGCGGCCAAGTCCGGAACGATCTCCGCGGGTCCAGTCATAGATCCCTGAGAAGAAGGCCTTGGGCAGGACGCTGCGGACGTACCGGCGTTCCGGGCCGAGGGCCCGCTTGTGCCCCACGACGTGGCTGACCTGGGCCTTCGAAATTCCCTCCGACCAGGACCTTGAAAGCATGTAGCGGACGGTTCCCCGGCTTGCAGGCACGTGGTGGCGCACCAGCGCTGCCGGCTCGTAGACGATCCGGCTCCCGGGGGAACCCATCGTGGACCGGATGCAGATCTCGGTCTCCTCGCACCCCAATGGAGTGGAGCCGCGCCGGCCCAGGGAGTGGTTGAAACCGCCCACGGTTCTGATGACATCAAGCCGGAAGGACATGTTGGCACCGATGACGTTCCTGACTTCGGATGCCACCCGTGGTAAGCCCCGGTGGCTGCAGCCGACAATCCAGTCGAGCTCTTCTCCAAAGAAGCCGGGCCGTCCCGCTTCCCAGAGAGGCTCCACCCGGCCGCCCACGCCCAGCACCTCGGGATCGTCATAAAGGGCCATCAGGCGTTCCAGCCAGTCCGGTGCCGCCACGGCGTCGTCATCGAGGAAGGCGACCACGTCCGAGTCTGCCAGGCCCACGCCGGTGTTACGGGCACCGGAGAGCCCTCGCGGGCCGGTGTTCCTTGCGACAGTGACGTCGTCAACAGTCTTGGCCAGCCGCTCGTAAAGTTCCTCGTTGTGGTCGATGACCACCAGGACTTCCTTCGGCGTGAGGGTCTGCGCCCGAAGGGACTCGATGACATCCAGCAGCCAGTCCCACCGCTCGGCAGTGTAGGCGCAGATGATCACTGAGACAGTTGGAGAAGGTATGTACTCCATGTCAGGCCACGCTCACCACGGGAAGAACACTCAGCGGATCGGTAGGTGTCCGCGGGAAGCTCACGCTGGTGTAGGCGTACTTCACCCGGCGCAGCGCCTCGGGCCGCGCGCCGGCGGTGGGGGAATCCCACAGGAGGCACTCATGCGCCATCGTCCCCAGGACCCGCCAGCCGTCGCGAAAGGTCTGGAGGTTCGACACCCCGGAGATGCGGTCCAGCTCGAAGCTGGGAACCTCGGCGATTCGAAGGCCCGCCCTGGCGGCCCGGACAATCAGCTCGGTCTCGATTTCGAACCCGTCGGATTCCAGCTGGAGGACATCCAGGCACTCCCGCCGGAAGGCGATGTAGCCGTAGCAAAGGTCGGAATAGTTGCTGTGCAGAACCGCGTTGGCCAGCCCGGTCAGCGCACGGTTTCCTGTGCGCCGCAGCCACGTCAGGTCCTCCGATCCGCCACCCGTGACGTAGCGGGAACCCTTGACGAAGTCATAGTCATGCTGCAGTGGGGAAACGAACCAGCCGATTTCCTGTGGATCCATGCTTCCGTCGGCGTCCAGCATGACGATGATGTCACCGGTTGCGGCAGCAAATCCTGACCTTAGCGCCACCCCCTTGCCCTTGCGCTTCTCGTCCACCACCACGATGTCCTGGCGCACTGCCCGCGCCACTCCTACAGTGTTGTCCGTTGACCGGCCGTCGACGATTACCACCTCATCGACGTACAGCGGCATACGCCGAAGGACCCAGGGAATGTTCTGGGCCTCGTTCAGGGTCGGGATGACCACGCTGATCGATGCCCGCACCGGCGCTGCTGCGAGCTTGGAGAGCGTAATGGGTGGCTGGGTGGAGATAGACATATGCCGCACCTCTTCATGGCGTGTGGAGAACTCTGGCCAATGGGAAGCCCTGCTGAGTCAGCGCTTGTTGGGCCTTGGTCAGTTCCTTGGCCCGAGTAGGTTGAGCATATGGTTGCCCCGGCGGCTAATCACCAGTATTGAGTACTCGCCTTTTTAGTCGCGTTCTACTGGAGGGAATTGCCTGCTACGGGAGCTAGGAGGGCAGGGGCCAGGCCCAGCAATCCGTGCGGTACATTGGGGGACTTGTCCCGTGCGCAAGTTAGGTAGGGTGGGTACCCCGCCGCGAAGAGGTAGGGTGCGCCGGCCCAAACCGCCGCGGAACGGCCGGCGCGGAACGGCCATTGCGTCCAACAACGCCCAAACGGGGCGCCCTGAAGGGATCTTGCTATGGATCAGCGCTTGGATGCCGGGTCGCTCTGGCCCAATCCGCCTGAACTGCCACTGCCCACCATTATGGACCAGCGCTGGATTAACGCAATCTTTCTCCACTGGTTAATCCCGGAACCACAGGCTGCCCGGGGCGTTGACCTCCAGGCCGCGGGAGGTCAGGCGACGTCGCGCCAGCCCTGCCCCTCGGTAAAGGTGGCCACCAGCGTGCCAACGCCCGGCTGCAGTGAATTGGAGGGATCGAAGTACAGGCTCGCCTCTGAGGCCCGGCTGTGCGTGATCAGCTGTTCAGCTTCAAGCTTGGCCTCCGGCACAGTGGCGCCGATGATGCCGGTACGGGCGGGAAGCTCGGTGGTGTGTACCACCTCGGCGCCGGTCTGGGTCAGAGGAACGGTGGTGCCGGTATTGATCTCATCGTAGGGGAACGCAAACTCGGCATCGTCGGAGGCGGCAGGGATGGTGTACTCCAGGAAATAGGTCATGGATCCACCTTTGCAGATAGGCCCACGCTGCCGAAAGTCCGCGCACGCCCTCTCGCACAACGTCTTCCCACGTCAACACGGCCCTCCTATACTTACCGCATGTTGATGTCGCTGTGGTTCGGCGTCATAGCATCCAGTGCACTGATTCTGGGTGCCTTTATTGGTGTCCGGTTTGAGCTGCCCAAGCGCCTCCTGGCTATGCTGCTGGCCTTCGCCGCCGGTGCACTGATGACCGCCCTGGCTTTCGAACTGTTCGAGGATGCCTATGAACATGGCGGGATCGTCCGCGCAGCCATCGGGCTGATAGGTGGCGCAGTGGTGTTCACGGTCCTCAGCGCTCTGTTGGACCGGTGGGCGCAGCCCGGAAAGCAGGAGCAGGCGACACCTGCGGACGAGTTCGAAGGGAGCGCCAAGCTCGATACGGATGCCGCCGCGTCAGATAAACATGCCACTTCTGCCTCAACACGGGGAGCGGCAGGGCTGGCCTTGTTGGCCGCTGTCACCTTGGACGGCGTCCCGGAGAACGTTGCCCTGGGAATCGCGCTGGGAGAAGGCACCGGTGGGCTGGCCCTGCTCGCGGCAATTTTTGTCTCCAACTTCCCCGAGGCCCTGGTTGGCTCAGCATCCATGCGAAGCCAAGGACGCTCAACGGGCACCATCCTGGGTCTTTGGCTGGGGTGCGCGGCCCTGCTGGTCATCGCAGTTGTTGTCGGTGCGGGGCCGCTGTCCGGGACGGACCCCGAGGCCATCTCCATACCGTTGGCCTTCGCCGCCGGCGCCGTCATCGCATCCCTCGCGGACACCCTGATGCCGGAAGCCTATGAACACGGCGGCCCGGCAGTGGCCCTCAGCACGGCTGGCGGATTCGTCCTGGCCTTCGTCCTGTCCCTGGCCTAAGCCGATACCGGCCTATTTCCCCAGCCCTGCCCTGCGAAGCGCTTCTGCCATGGCTGTGTTCACGGGTTCCGGCTTCGATGACGATCCACGGCCGTCCGCGCCGCCGGAGGTGTTCCGGCCAGCGGTCTTTTGCGGGTCCTGGCGCCTGCGCCCGGGGTCCTGCTGTGCCCCGCGCCCGGCAGGCTGGCGGCGTCCGTCCGACTTCTCCGCAGCGGGCTTGCCCGCACCGGCACCACGGGCGGTTCTCCCACCTCCGGTGGGTTCGTCGTCGAGCCTCAACGTCAGGGAGATCCGCTTACGCTCCGGGTCAGCCTCCAGAACCTTCACCCGGACCACCTGGCCGGACTTAACTACCTCCCGGGGATCTGACACGAACCGGTTGGCCAGGGCGGACACGTGGACCAGCCCGTCCTGGTGGACGCCAACGTCCACGAACGCTCCGAACGCCGCGACGTTGGTCACGGTGCCCTCGAGCACCATTCCAGGCTTCAGGTCTGAAATTTTTTCAATGCCCTCGGAGAAGGTGGCGGCAGCAAAGGCAGGGCGCGGGTCCCGGCCGGGCTTGTCCAGTTCGGCCAGGATGTCGGTGACGGTGGGCAGGCCGAAGGTATCGTCCACAAAGTCCCTGGCATCCAGGGAGGAAGCGGGCGCGGACCCGGCCGCAACCAGGATCTTCCGCGCCACCGCATAGGACTCCGGATGGACGCTGGACGCGTCCAGCGGCTCCGCTCCCCCGGTGATCCGCAGGAAGCCCGCGCACTGCTCAAAAGCCTTGGCTCCCAGCCTTGGCACCTTCTTCAGGTCGGTGCGCCGGGCGAACGGGCCGTGCTCGTTCCGGTAGGCCACGATGTTTTCGCTCAGCAGGGGCCCGACGCCGGCAACCCGGCTGAGGAGCGCGGGTGAAGCGGTGTTGACGTCCACCCCGACGGCGTTGACGCAGTCCTCCACCACGGCATCGAGGCTGCGGTCAAGCTTCGACGCCGTCACGTCATGCTGGTACTGCCCCACGCCGATGGATTTGGGGTCGATCTTTACCAGTTCCGCGAGCGGATCCTGGAGCCGCCGCGCGATGGACACCGCGCCACGCAGCGAAACATCCATGCCCGGCAGTTCGGCGGCTGCGAGCGCTGATGCCGAGTACACGGACGCGCCAGCTTCGGACACCACCAGCTTCTGCGGCTTACGGTCCACGTCCGGCAGGAGCTTGATCAGCTCGGCGGCGAGCTTGTCCGTCTCCCGGGACGCGGTGCCGTTGCCGATGGCCACGAGTTCGACGGCGTGCTGGCGCGCCAGCTTCACCAGGGTGGCCAGGGCTTCGTCCCACTTCCTGGCGGGGGCGTGCGGGTACACGGTGTCGGTAGCCACCACTTTCCCGGTGCCATCCACCACAGCCACTTTGACCCCTGTGCGCAGGCCCGGGTCCAGGCCCAGCGTGGCACGGTTGCCGGCGGGGGCTGCGAGGAGAACGTCGCGCAGGTTGGCGGCGAATACGCGGACGGCTTCGTCCTCGGCTTCGGCGAACATCCTGCCGCGGAGGTCTGCCGTGAGGCGGGCCAGCACGCGGGACCGCCATGCCACCTGGGCGGTCTGCATCAGCCACGCGTCGGCGGGCCGGCCGCGGTCGGCGACCCCGAGGCACCTGGCAACCGCGGACTCGTACCGGGAGCGGGCGGCGGTGAGGGCGTCGTCGTCTGCGGGATCTGCCTCGGCAAGGTCGAGCTCGAGGATGCCGTCTTTCTCGCCGCGCAGCAGCGCGAGGACCCGGTGCGACGGCATGCCGGCGGGAGCCTGCGCGAACTCAAAATAGTCCGCGAACTTCTGGCCGTCCGCTTCCTTGCCCTTCTTCACGCGGGAAACCATGCGGCCCTGCGTCCAGAGCCGCTCGCGCAGGGTGGCGGCCAGGTCGGGATCCTGCGCCACGCGTTCCACCAGGATGGCGCGGGCACCGGCGAGCGCAGCGGCGGCGTCGCCGATCGCATGCTCGGTGTTGAGGTACTTTGCAGCCTCCTGCTCCGGGTGCAGGTCGGGCCGCTTGAGGAGGGCCTCGGCCAGCGGTTCCAAACCTGCTTCCCGGGCAATCTGCGCCTTGGTGCGCCGCTTGGACTTGAATGGCAGGTAGATGTCCTCCAGCCGGGACTTGGTGTCCGCTGCGAGGATCGCCTTGTTCAGCTCGGGGGTCAGCTGGCCCTGTGCCTCCACCGCCTCCAGAACGGTGCGACGGCGGTCCGCGAGCTCGCGGAGGTAGCGTAGGCGCTCCTCAAGGTCACGGAGCTGGGTGTCGTCCAGGGTCCCGGTGGCTTCCTTGCGGTACCGGGCGATGAACGGGACGGTGGACCCGCCGTCGAGCAGCTCCACCGCGGCCCTAACCTGCCATGCCTTGACGCCCAGCTCAGTGGCGATTTGGGAGTAGATGGCGTCGCCGGCAGTTGGCGCTGCAGAAGGAACGGACGTGGGTGCTTGGGGCAGTTGAGTCACCAGAACATCTTGCCTTACCCGCCTGCGCTGCTCCACCGCAGCCGGCGTAGGACCGGAGCATGGGGGGTTGGGGCCCGGAGCGGGTATTCCGCTCACGCCCGCAAAGTGCTGTAGTGGAGGTGCCGTCACTGGGACAAAGCTCAAGGAAGAGGCGCCATGCGCGAACTGCTGATTGTGTTTCAGGAGGGGTTCGAGGAAGCCAATATCACCGTGACGGTGAACGGTAAACAGGCGCGGCGGGACCTTGGGGTGTCCACCAATCCGATCCTTGGCATAGCGTCCGAGGTGTCCGTGGAACTTCCGGCGAAGGGCGCCCAGGTGGGCGTGGAGGTGACGAACCGCGGGCTCAAGGCGATCACGAAGGTCTCCGGCAAGCCGAAGAGCGTGCTCGTATCCATCGAGGACGGCAAGCTGGTGATGAGGGAAGGGACCGGCCGGGAAGCCGTTTTGTAGGCCCCTTCGGCCGCTGCGGTGCCTACTGTGGCGGAGGTCTGGCAAAAGTAAATTCGATGGAGTAGCATCTGATCACCGCCGGCTTCCAGAGGGGTCCGGCGGGCCACACCTGAATCGTAAGTCGGGCGGAAGTCGTCGGATGGCTTCCGGCCCCGCTGCCGGGACAGCACTCCGAGCAGCAACGACGGCGGCACCCACTGCAGGTGCCGCCGTCGCCATGTGTCCGGGCCGGCTAGCCCTGGTAGGCGGGGTAGTCGATGTACCCCTTGGCGCCTTCTGCGTAGAAGGTGGAGGCATCCGGCTCGTTGAGCGGAAGTGCTTCCTTCCAGCGCCGCGCCAGGTCCGGGTTGGCGATGGCAGGCCGGCCCACCACCACGGCGTCGGCGTGGCCGTCCGCAACCAGGTTTACCGCCTCTTCCCGGGTGGTGACCACACCGAATCCCGTGTTGACCAGGAAGGTGCCGCCGAAGCGGGCGCGGAGGTCCTGGACAAGTTCACCGGTGGGTTCGTGGTGCAGGATGCTCAGGTAGGCGAGGTTGAACGGGGCGATGCTGTCCACCAGGACTTCGTAGGTGGCGCGCACGTCCGCCGGATCGGTCTCGGCAATGCCCTGCACGTTGTGTTCCGGGGAAATGCGGATGCCCACGCGGTTGGCGCCCAGCGCTGCCACCACAGCGTTGACTGTCTCGATGACGAAACGGGCCCGGTTTTCCGGCGAGCCGCCGTAGCTGTCGTTACGGACGTTCGAGTTGGGTGCCAGGAATTCATGGAGCAGGTAGCCGTTGGCGGAGTGCAGCTCCACGCCGTCGAAGCCGGCCTCGACGGCGTTCAACGAGGCATCGACGATTTCCTGGATCAGCAGGGGCAGTTCGTCGGTGGTGAGGGCGTGCGGGACGGGGTACGGCTGCTTTCCGGAGGGGGTCCGGACATCACCCTCGATGGCGACGGCGCTGGGCGCCACAAGCTGGTGGCCTCCGGTGATGTCCGGGTGCGAAACCCGGCCGCCATGCATGATCTGCGCGAACATCCGGCCGCCTTCGGCGTGCACGGCGTCCGTGACCTTCTTCCAGCCTGTGATCTGTTCCTTGGTGAAGATGCCGGGCTGGCCCGGGTAGGAGCGGCCCGCGGGGCTGGGGTAGGTGCCTTCGCTGACGATGAGGCCCAGGGAGGCGCGCTGGCGGTAATGTTCGGCGACGAGCGGGCCGGGGACGCCTTCCTCACCGGAGCGGAGCCGGGTCAACGGCGCCATGACCAGGCGGTTGGGAAGTTCAAGCTCGCCGAGGGTGAGAGGGGAAAACAGCATGCGCAGTTCCTTTCGAAGGCTAAAGACGTACTGCCCATGCCAACTGGGGCGCGCGTACAACTATTCCGGATGCGATCGGCATCACAACCCGTTTGTGCTGGGCCAGGGGCTATTTGGATGCCGGCGCGCCGGGGCAGCCCTGGCCGTTCGGGTTGGTGTTGCAGTCGTCGGCGTAGTTGCGGGTCAGCGAGCGCCAGACGCTGATGGTCTGGGGCGGCGAACTGAACTGGCCCTGGCCCGGGATGGGCAGCGGCGGACCGGCGTTGACGGAGTAGGTGCCCTGGAAGGAAGTGGTCAGGACAACCTGGAAGTCGCCGGTCTGGCCGTAAGCGTGGCTGGTGCGGGTCTTTTCACCCCAGCGGTCCTGCGGCAGCGGGCCTCCCATGGACGGCTGGGGGCCGAAGACAGTGCCGTCGCCGTAGTTCCAGGTGTACTGGACAGGAGTGGCGACCACATGGACGGACTGGCCGAACATGGTGATGTCGAACTGCTGCTCAACTGCCTCGGCGTAGAAGTTGGTTTCAGCGCCGCGGAGCGTGTGCGGGCTTGGCTGTGCCGAAACGGTTCCGGCGTTGACGGGCAGGTTCTGGAATTCCCGCTGGATGTCCGCGGCAATGCGCGGCAGCAGGTCCTCCGGCGCTGCGTCATAGAGGCAGGTGGGGCCGGAGTGGGGAGCCCAGACGGCACCAGGCACTCCCCTGGGCCGGGACAACCACATAACCGGGATCCCGTCTTCACCGTCGGGGCCGTCCTTGCACTCCAGCTGCCTGCCCAGGCAAGGAGTGTCGAAGTCTCCCCCGCCAAGATGGCACTGGAGCTCGTATTTGTACTCGTTGGGGTCAGTGTTTCCGGAATCATGTGGTCCCGGCCCAATACCTCCATCAACGGAATCGCGTACCCATGCGTCCACATTCACCCCAGCGTTGCCAAAACCGGAATCGATTCCGCTCTCCGCCCAGGCCGGACTCGGAGCACTAGTCCATATCAGGATGATCACAAAGACAGCAGCACCTGCACGGTGAAAGATCTGCATCTTCATCAGCGGAGCGGGTGAAGGCCATCTACGCGCCAAGCGGAGTCATGGAATCCGACCAGCAAAACATTGCCTGTATTTGACGGCTCGGTTGCTGCTCTGAATTCCGTCCCGCTCGCTTCGCGGTAGCTAATAGTCTCCTGCAGAACCTGTATGACGACCTGGTAATTTCCGTCCGCAGACTTATCAAATGTAGTTGATGCCGCGGGGACGGTCAGTTTACCGCCTACTAACCATCGGTCTTCTCTATAGTTCGTCGTCAAGGAGTTCGTGATGTTTGAACAGTACTCGCAGTTGGGCGAAGTAAGAGCAGTAACGCCCGCAACATCACCGGTCTGGTAGGCGTAATTCAGCTGTTCAAACCAATACTTCGTGAACGCCTCGAGACCTTCCTTCGTCTCGGTCTTGGCAACCTCGGGCATGACGGGGACCGGGACGTTTTGGGCCGGGCCGGAGGCATCGGCGGGCTTGTAAACAGCGGTTGGTGACGGGGTGGGCGTTGGCGACGCGCTGGTAGTGGCCAGGTCAGTCGACGCAGGAGTGGTGGTCCCGCCCTGCCCGGGCGACTCCCCCGAATTGCATCCGGCGAGCCCAAGGGAGAGAGCAATTGCCAAACCGAGGGCTCCAGCCCGGAAACCACGTGACGTAACAACGTTCTGTAAAGCCATGGGCCGCTTTTCCCCCAGTAGTTATCAGACGGCGTGCTCCGGACAGTGCCTTAAGGGTAGCCCACGTCACAATGTGGCGATCAAACTTATCCACAGGCGAAGTCCGTCAGGAAAGCCGGTGCCGCCGAGCACCGAGTTTCCTTACAGCGATGTCACCAGCTGCGGAAGGTCACCGCTGCGCGGGCAGGACCAGCTTCCCGGTCTTGTCCGTGGGCAGGGCGAGTGACGAGACGTACTGCGGGCCGCCGTCGGGCGTGTCCTGGCCGGAGCGGACCACGTCCGGACGCTCGAACTCTATCCCGGTCACGTGGCAAAGGAGCTTGGCATCGCTGGGGTTCCCGTTGGCGTCGATGCCGTCGTCGGCGCGCCGGAGGTAGTAGCGGCCCTGTCAGGGTCGCTTTCGCCCGGGGAGGGGGTCCGGTGCGACGCTACCCAGCCGGGAAGACATCCCAGTCACGGAACTGTTTTCCCTGTGTTACGTCTTGACCGAAGCTGTCAACAAAACTGGCAGTCGGCCCTTGTGGCCATCCGACAAAAACAGGGAGGCAGTCCGGAACTAGCGTCGGCAGGGAAGCCATCCCAGTCAGCCGGAGGACCACCCATGACGACTCAACCGCAACTCCTGAAATATCCAATCCTCGAGACCGCCCGCAGGCAGGTCCTGGAACAGGGCCTCGGCCTGTCCGAAGCCCAGCTGGTCGAAGTCCTGCGCCTGCCGGATGAAGCCCTTTCCGCCGCCCTGGACCTGGCCCACCAGGTGCGCCTCCGGCACTGCGGCGAGGACGTGGAAGTGGAGGGCATCATCTCCATCAAGACCGGCGGCTGCCCCGAGGACTGCCACTTCTGCAGCCAGTCCGGCCTGTTCGACTCCCCAGTAAGGGGCGTCTGGCTGGACATCCCGGAACTGGTCAAGGCCGCCAAGGAAACCGCCGCCACGGGCGCCACCGAGTTCTGCATCGTGGCCGCCGTCCGCGGGCCGGACATCAAGCTCATGAACCAGATCAAGTTCGCGATCGACCGGATCAACGAGGAAGTGGACATCAACATCGCCTGCTCCCTGGGCATGCTGACCCGCCGGCAGGTGGACCAGCTGGCCAGCTGGGGCGTGCACCGCTACAACCACAACCTTGAAACCGCCCGGAGCTACTTCCGCCAGGTGGTCACCACCCACACCTACGAGGAGCGGCTGGAAACCTGCGCCATGGTCAAGGGCGCCGGAATGGAACTGTGTTGCGGGGCCCTCATCGGTATGGGTGAAACACTCGAACAGCGTGCTGAACTCGCGGCCCAGCTGGCCGCCCTGGATCCGCACGAGGTCCCGCTGAACTTCCTCAACCCCCGGCCGGGCACTCCGCTGGAGAACCAGCAGGTCATGGACGGCAAGGACGCCCTCCGCGCCATCGCCGCCTTCCGCCTCGCCATGCCACGGACCGTCCTGCGCTACGCCGGCGGCCGGGAGCTCACCCTTGGCGACCTCGGAACCCGGGACGGTCTGCTGGGCGGCATCAACGCCGTCATCGTCGGCAACTACCTCACCACCCTCGGCCGGCCGGCCACCGCCGACCTCAACCTCCTGGTGGACCTCAACATGCCCATCAAGGAACTCCAGAAGACGCTATGATCCCCACCGGCTCCCCGGGCTCGACGGGCCCGACCCCCTTCAGCTTCTGCGGGCACTGCGGCCTCCCCCCGGAGAAGGAAGCGTACGACGGCGGCAGCACACCGCCGTCGTCCCCACACCAGAACTGCGTGGTGCGGCTGGAACTGGAACCTCCGCGCTTTTGCGTCCAGTGCGGGCGCCGGCTCAAGGTGCAGGTTTTTCCCGCTGGCTGGTGGGCCCGCTGCTCGCGTCACGGCGAGACTTCGGCCGCCGCTGACAGTGACTGAGTCAAAAACAGCCAACCCTCTGGCATCTTTCTACAATGCGTAGAAGAATGGCTTCATGATGTTTGAACACGCAGACGGCCAACCCGTACTCGAACTCACCGATGGGCAGTCCTGGCACCTCCTGGAGAGCACCAAACACGGCAGGCTGGTGGTCTCGGTTGCGGGCGAACCGGATATCTTCCCGGTCAACTACGTAACCGCGGAGCGGAAGATCTACCTCCGGACGGCGCCGGGCAACAAGCTGGCACAGCTGACCATCAATTCCACCGTGCTCTTCGAAGCGGACGGCATCGTCTCCGACGAGGCCTGGTCCGTGGTGCTGCGCGGAACCGCCCGCGTGCTCAACAAATCGGCAGAGCTGGAGGCTGTGGAGGCGCTGGGCCTGAAGACCTGGGTGCCCACCCTTAAGGACTTTTACGTGGAGATCGAGCCAACGTCGGTCAGCGGCCGCCACTTCGTGTTCGGCGAACAGCCCGAGCGAGAGATCTGAGCGCTCCTAGACTTGGAGTATGGCGGACAAGCTGACTCCGGAGCGGCGCAGCTGGAACATGTCCCGGATCCGGGGCAAGAACACCAAGCCCGAACTGCTGGTCCGCAGGCTGCTCCATGCCAAGGGCTACCGCTACCGCCTGCACGGCAGGTCCGGCACGTCGCGGCTGCCCGGCAACCCGGACCTGGTGTTCGCCGGCCGCCGCAAAGTCATCTTCGTGAACGGCTGTTTCTGGCATTTCCACGATTGCCGGGTTGGACAGCACGCCCCAAAGGCGAACGCGGAATTCTGGGCCGCGAAGCGCTCCAGGACAAGGGAGCGCGACGCCGGCCAGCGCCGCCTGCTTGAGGACGCGGGATGGGAGGTCCTCACCGTCTGGGAGTGCGAGCTCAGGGACGGTTCTGCGCTGGAGGACCATCTGGTGCGCTTCCTCGAAAGCGGCAAGGACCAGCCTGCTTGTTGACGGGATTCAGCTGCGCCGCGCCAGCAAGGCGTTCCTGAGGGCGGACGCGGACGAGTCGCTGCTGTTGATGCGCCAGTCGGCTTCCTTCTCCAGGTGGAACCAGACGAAGCCCACCACGTCTGGCTGGGCAGCCAGGCGGCCGGAGTCGCAGTTTTTGCGTGCAGGAAGCACTGGCTCAAGTATTTGGCGCAGATCCCGGACTCCCATCAAGAAACCCACAATTATCCCCTGAAAGACTGCCGCCGAGTGCCAGTAGACCTAACCTGAAAGAGCACAGTCCCCAATAACCCGCGACGTTTCCGTCAATGGTTTCTCCCAGCTGAAAGGAGCGTCGTGAGCGCCTCAGATGATGCCCCCCGGCCGCTGGTGGACCAGTCCGTACTCGACCGCCTACGCGAGGAACTGCATGAGGACGAGGGGTACTGCAGGGTGTTCGTGGACAACTTCATCGAGTGCCTGCCAGAGCGCATCGACCGCCTCCGGCTGGCCTTGACCACAGGGGACCTGGAGGGGTCAGTGGACGCTGTCCTTAGCCTGAAGACGTCAAGCCAAATGGTGGGAGCCGAGCGGCTTGCCGACCTGGCCCTGGACCTCGAAGGCGAGATCCGCACCGACGCACGCTCGTCCGACGCCGCCGTCGTCCTTCCCCGGTTGGCCGCCACTTTCCTTAGGCCCATCAACCTGTGCAGCGGACTGACCATGCACCGGCTGCAGGCTCAGTGCTCGCTTGGTGCCAGCCGGTAGCCCACGCCGCGAACGGTTTGCAGCCAGCGCGGCTGCTGGGGGGAATCGCCAAGCTTCTTGCGGAGGTTGCCCATGTGGACTTCCACTGACCGTTCGTCGGCCTCGCTGATGTAGCTGCCGACGTCGTAATCCTCGTCCCGCAGCCGGCGCACCAGGTCGGCCTTGGTGCGGACCGTGCGGCCGGCTTCAAGCAAGGCGTGGAGCAGTTCGAACTCGGTGCGGGTGAGGTTCATTTCCTTCCCGTCGACCACCACGGTGCGGGAAGCGTAGCTGAGTTCCAGGCCGTTGTGGCTGTAGTTCCCGCGTTCCGTGTGTCCGTTGCCCTCGGCAGCCTCCACAGCGGACGCCTCAGTTTCCGCACCTGACCTGGGCCGGCGCATCATTGCGGCGATACGCGCGCGCAGCTCGCGCGGACGGAACGGCTTGGTGAGGTAGTCATCGGCGCCGGACTCCAGCCCGATCAGGGTGTCCAGTTCTTCCGTGCGGGCCGTGAGCATCACGATATAGGCGTCGGAGAACTCACGGATCTGCCGCGACACCTCAAAGCCGTCGATGTCCGGCAAGCCGAGGTCCAGGGTAATGACGTCCGGGTTCAGGGTCTTCGCGATGAGCACGCCCTCGGCGCCGCTGCTGGCCACTGTCACTTCGAAACCGGCCTGGGTCAGGACCGTGCGGACCAGTTCCCGGATGTCGTGGTCATCCTCGATGACCAGCCCTACACGTGCATCACTCATAGTGCCCCCTCAGCAGCCAACGTCAGAAGTATAGCTGCCTGCGGATATCCTGCTGGTATGGCCCTTTACACCCTCGCGCGAAAGTCGCCACGCAATGACTGATCCCGTCGCCTGGTCCTCGGGACGGCTGCGATTCTTCCGGCGTCCCTTCCACGAGTACCGGCTGCGGGACCGCGTAGCACTGAGCCAGATGCCGCTCTTTGTGACTACGTGCCTGACGGCTTTCCTGGTGTGGGTGTTCTTTCCCCAGGGAATCGGAAACCCCTTCTTCGTCACGTTCCTGGTCTCCCAGCTCGTCCTGATGGCGTCCTGCTACCTCGTCCCTTGGGAGCGGCTGCCGTACACGAGCTTCCTCATCATCCCGGTGCTCGACTTCGTCTCCATTGGGTTCGGGCGGGAAGGCGGCCTCGAGAGCCTGACCAGCATCGGCCTGCTCGCGGTGCTGCCAGTTATCTGGTTGTGCGCCTCGGGCTACTACCCCAGGTTGGCCCTCTGGCTGGCGTTCCTCGCCCCGCTGGCCATTCTGTGGGCGCCGCTGCTCATCAAGGGGACCTTTACCGCGCAGGACTTTGCCCGGACCCTGCTCCTCCCCGTCATCACGCTCGGGATCGGCGTCTCCGTGAGCGTTTTGACGCTGAGCATGATGCGGCAGCAGCGGGAGCTGGAGGAGAAGGACGCCCAACTGCAGGCCACCCTCCATTCCAGCCAGCGGCAGGAGTCGCTCCTCAATGCCGTCCTGGACACCGTCCACCTTGGCGTCCTTGCCGTTGACGCCGACGGGCATGACGTCCTGATGAACCGGAAGCAGCGGGCCAACCACGTCCTGGCCAGCCCCAAGGACAACGCGGACCCCAATGAGTCCCAGCTGCTGGTCTTCGGCGCCGACCGGAAAACCCCGGTTCCCGTGGAGGACCGCCCGGTCCGCCGCGCCGTGCTGGGCGAAACCTTCACCGACTACCTGGTTTGGCTGGGTGAGGGCCAGGAGCAGCGCGCCTTTGTGACGACAGCGCGTGCCATGAAGGATCCGGACGGCAAGTTTGCAGGCTCGGTGATTGCCTTCAGCGACGTGACGGACCTGGTGAACGCCCTGTCCGCAAAGGACGAATTTGTTTCCAGCGTCTCGCATGAGTTCCGAACCCCGCTGACGTCCATCCTGGGCTATGTGGAGATCCTGCTGGCCGAGGAGCAGGAAGACTCAGACCGGGAGATGCTGGAGATCATCCGCCGGAACTCCGAGCGCCTCCTGACCCTGGTGTCCGACCTGCTCGCGAGCCGCAACGGCCAGCTGATCGTCACGCCGCACACGGTGGATGTGGCCGAGCTGGTCCGTTCCAGCGTCTCCTCCGCGCTGCCCAAGGCCGCAGTGGCCGGAGTGGTCCTGGCGGCCGAGACGCCGGACAAGCTGGAAGCCCATGTGGATGGCGCCCGCATCTCCCAGGTCCTGGACAACCTGGTGTCCAACGCCATCAAATACTCCCCCGACGGCGGAAACGTCCTGGTCAGGCTGGCGCAGGAGGACGGGCAGCTGGCCTGCCGCGTCTCCGACACCGGCATGGGGATGACTGCGGAGGACACGTCCGAAGTGTTCGCCAAGTTCTTCCGCACCAGCAACGTCCGCCGCACCGCCATACCCGGCGTCGGCCTGGGCCTGCCCATCAGCAAGGCCATCGTAGAAGCGCACGGCGGGACGATCCAGGTGGACAGCCAGCTGGGCCAAGGCACCACCTTCACGTTCCGGGTCCCGGTCTAATCCCCACCCGCCCCCGGCATTACGGTGTGGACTGCCGGACCATCTCACCCCAGGACTGCCGGGCCAGCTCCCGGACCGAGGCCAGGATGTCCGACGGCGGCCGGGAAAGGTCCAGCGGAAACTCCACAATGTCGATGTCAGTGTTGAGGATCCGGCGGAGCTTCATCTCCCCCGCACCCGCGTAAACCAGCCAGGCGGTGGGCACGGCCAGGGCGGTGCAGTGCGCCAGCATCTGGTAGTGGTCGGCTGTCAGGGAGGCGCCGGCATCCGAAGCCGCCGCGTACTTGGCGTTGTACACCACCACGGGCCGTCCCCCCAGCAGATGAACGGCATCCGGCCGGACCTGCAGCCTGTCCGTGTCCCGCACCGCCTCGCTCAGCAGCGCGCTGTACCGCAGCCGCAGCTCCCCCGGGTATCCCGCCATGGCCTCCCGCAGCGCTGCGCCCACGAAGTCCTCGAACACCCGGGCCATGTCCACCACGAACGAGGCCGTCTGCTGCCCGCCCTCGCCCGCTTCGGCTGACGCGTTGCGGAGGATCACTTCCGCCAGGCGGAGCACCGCGTGGTAGCGCAGGTTCATCCGCGTGGGCCTCCACGGCGGCAGCGGTGCCCCCGCGGCAAGCCGCGTGACGGCGTCGAGCTTTCCCTTCAGCTGGCGGAGCCGGCTGAGCACCTCCGGGCGCACCCCCGGGACCTGGCCCATCCGCTCAAGTGCGGCGCGCAGGATCCGGTTCTCCGCGATGTCCTCGGTGAACTCGTCATAGGAGACCTCAAGGGGCACCAGCATGCCCGGCCGCCGGGAGATCTGGTCCGAGATCCGGATGCGCCCCTTGACGGTCCGCAGCGACTCGTCCACTGTCAGGTAGCCCTGCAACACGCCGCGGCCCAGGGCGCGCTCCGCCAGCTGTGCGAGCGACTCTGCCAGCGCGCTCCACAGCCCGCTGTCCTCGGCGGCGGCAACGGTCTCCGGCCGGAAACCCTGGTCCCCCGCGTAGCTGAGCAGGAACAGGAGGCGGCCGAGCCCCAGCCGGTCCTTGGGCCGCACATCCAGCTGGACCGTGGAGGTGCGGACGGAGCCCACCTTGCCCACCGGCTCGATCCGGTACAGGCCCATCCCCATGGGAGAGGCCTTGGCCAGGCCGCTGGAGTTCACGAATGAGGCGCTGGCAGGGTCCAGCCGTTCCACGATGCCCCGGGACAGTTCGTCCAGTACCAGGTGCCGCATTGAGGTAGCGCGGCTACCCGGCTGCAAGGCGTCCCAGCAGCTGGTCCAGTCCGAAGCGCTCCTCAAGCTGCGCCCGGGTGAGCTGGCCGTGGTAGTGCTCCTCCAGCAGCGGCATCAGCTCGTACTTCCAGATCCGGCGCAACCCGGCGGGAGTCTGGGCGGCCGGCTTCATGAAGTAGGACGGGCCGATCATCAGGTCCCGGTCCCACTCGTCGATGGCGCTGTTCAGGGCATCCAGCAGCAGCGCCGGGGTGGTGTCCAGCTGCCGGGCCTGCAGGAACCTCAGGAGTGAGCCCTTCACCGGTTCGGTCTGCGGGTGCAGTTCGATGAAGGAGAAGCGGCGGCGGATGGCGGCGTCCATCATTGCGATGGAACGGTCCGCGGTGTTCATGGTGCCGATGATGTAAAGATTGTCCGGCAGCGTGAACGGTTCGTTGGGACTGTACTGCAGGTAGATGCGGTCGTCCCGGTACTCGAGCAGGAAGTACAGCTCGCCGAACACCTTGGCCAGATTGGCCCGGTTCATCTCATCGATGATCAGGAAGTACGGCTTCTTCTCGTTTCCTGGCTTGGCGGCCTCCTCCGCGAGGCGCCGCAGCGGGCCCGCCACCAGCTTGAAGGACACCTGGCCGTCGTCGGTCTTGTCCGGCCGGTAGCCCTCGAAGAAGTCCTCGTAGGCGTAGGACGGGTGGAACTGCACCAGCTTGACGCGCTCGTCGGTGGTGTCGTCGGCCAGCTCCGCGGCGATGTGCTTGGCCAGGTAGGTTTTTCCGGTGCCGGGTGGGCCGTAGAGGACCAGCTGCCGGTTCTCCTCCAGCAGGTCCGCGATCTCCTGCAGGGGCTCCAGCTCCATGTGCAGCGAGTCGGCGAACTCGGGGGTCAGGCGGCGGAAGCCCTCCTGGACAGGAAGTACGACGGCGGCGCCTTCCGTTTCGCTGTCCGGTTCCGTTTCGGCTTCCGGCGGCAGGAGGGCCTGCAGGGCCGGCATCACGCGGGTCACGTCGACCACGATGCCCGCGGTGGCAAGCTGGCGCTGGACGTGCCGGGGCAGGCTCGCCGTGGCATGCCCCTCGTCAAACCAGCGCACCTTGCGGCGCAGCCGCCGGTTGTCGTCGTTGTAGTCGGGTTCGCCCAGCACGCCGCCCAGCCGCACGGTTCCGGCATGCTGGTACAGGACCAGGTCCCCTGGTTTCATGACGGTCAGGAAGGCGAAGACGGCGGTCTTGGTGTCCTCGCGTTCCACATAGCCAAGGTGCTTGTAGTCCTCGTCCACCGCATGCTGCACCACGCCGGCGGTGACTCCCGGGTCCAGCAGCCGGAGGTGCTCGACGTCGAGGGTCACCTTCTCCTCGTCCTGCCAGGCGGTGAGCAGTTCGGTGTTGTCGCCGTGGGTCCGCAACAGCCACGCCCGGTGCCCGGGATCGCCCACCTTGCGCCACTGGCTGACCAGCTGCCGGGCGTACCAGTCGATGCGCTGGCCCGCCTGCTCGTCGAGGTGCAGGCGGATGCGGTGGATATCGGCGGTGATGTCCTCTTCGCTGTCGCTCTTTGCCCCGCCCACCAGTGAGGCGAAGGCGTCCCGGATTTCCTGCCGCTCGACGTCCGCCACCACGGGTTCGAAGTAGCTGGGCCAGGCCAAAAACTCGATGCTGCGGCGAATAGCTGGCTGGTCGTGTGGCGTTCCGGCCGCCAGCCGGTGGAACTTGAGCGGGTCCTGCAGCGCCCCGGTGATGGCGGCAGGCGGCTGCTGGTCCACGTGCTGCACGAACCGGCACAGCCATTTCAGGTGGTCCCAGATGGTCCAGTTGAACTCCGCGGTCCGGTCCCGAATCACGCCGTGGTCCGTCATGCCCTGGTAGAGCTCTTCAGGCAGCTCAAGCGGCGGCTCCAGCCAGGAAGCGGCCTCTGCGACGCGGGCGCGCTTGACCTTGAGCGACTTCACTTCGTGGGCCAGCGGCAGGGACTGCAGGAAGAGCAGTTCGACGGCCAGCTGCTTGGCTTCCCGGGACGCGCCGTCGAGATTCTGCCGGAGGTTGGTCATCATGGGCGCCTTGGGGTCCGGCGCGCCGCGTTCCAGCCTGTCCGCCAGCTCTGCCGCCGCTTCCGACGTCCAGGTCAGGGTCCGTCCGTCCAGCGCCGACGGCTTGCCCTGCAGCCCGGGGCCGAGGACGAACCAGGCCGCGTCCTCTATTTCCCGTGAGATGCCGAGGGCGCGGGTCATGGCAGGAGTGGAGGCGGGGGTCATGGGTTCAAATTTACAGGGTGAAGCTGGATGGCTGCTCAAAGCCTTCGTGATGCACCCTGTCTAACCCCCACCAGCTCTTCCCGGGGAACGCTACGGCGCTCCCGTCCCCCGCTTCCGGCCGAAGATGAAGTACCCCATGGGGCCGATGAAATTTATGAAAGACGCTGCCCTCCAGGCCCCCTTTGGTCCGTTGATCAGTGCAGCGGGCCGCTTGGAGATGTCGCGTTGCGCTGCCACCAGCATCGACATCTGGACGATGCCTACCAGGATGGTGCCGATCTTGGCCGATGGTGACATCTCCTTCCAAGTCTTCTTCTTCCTGGCCGTGCGGGTCTTGTTCTTAGCCATCTGATCGTCCTTTCACTGTCGGGAGTTCCAGTCCAATAGGTCCGATGGCCCCTTGTCCAGAGCCTTTATGCCTGTTTAGTGCTTTACATGATGCGTGTAGGGTGCCATCCGGTCTTTCTGCTCCGGGGTCAGCCGCTGGACGCGTCCGGTGGCTTCGTCCACGAAGGCCAGATGTGTGCTGGCCTTCACGCAGTCCTCCCCGGTGACGGGGTCCTGGATAAGGTAGTGGATGTCAAAGCTGGCTCCCTTGACGGCACCGATCCAGACCTGCACGACGGCGGGGACGTTGCGGTACTCGAGGGTGCGGACATAGCGGATTTTGTGATCCACAACCAGGGCCATGGTCCCGTCCGGGACAGCGTTGAACAGGCTTACGCGCGGCTCGATCCCGGGCAGCCCGGCACCCTTCGGCGGCCCGAAAGCCCCGATCCGGGCCTCCTCCAGCATCCGGACGATCTGCACATTGTTGATGTGGCCGTAGGCATCCATGTCGCCCCAACGCATCGGCACCAGGACCTCGATCCGCTCGTGGCCGTCCGAGTCCTGCTGCTTCATGTCCTGCTTGATGTTCTGCTCCAATATCCCGCCCTGCACGCTCAGCTGTGTACCGCCGTCGAATCGTCTTCCGGCATCTCGCCGACGTCCGCCCCAGCGAACTGAGACGTATACAGCCGGTGGTAGGCGCCTTCGGCGGCAAGGAGGACCTTGTGGTTCCCCTGTTCCACGATCTTGCCGTCTTCCATCACCAGGATGGTATCGGCATCCCGGATGGTGGAAAGCCGGTGCGCGATCACGAAGCTGGTCCGGTCCGAACGGAGCGCGGCCATGGCCTTCTGCACCAGGACCTCGGTGCGGGTGTCCACGGAACTGGTCGCTTCGTCGAGGATGAGCAGGGAAGGGTTGGCCACGAAAGCCCTGGCAATGGTGATCAGCTGCTTCTCACCGGCGCTGACGTTGTTGCCTTCCTCGTCAATGACGGTGTTGTAGCCCTCGGGCAAGGCACGCACAAAGCGGTCCACGAACGTGGCCCTGGCGGCGGCCATGATCTCTTCCTCCGTGGCGTCCAGGTTGCCGTAGCGGATGTTGTCGTAGATGGACCCGCCGAACAGCCACGCATCCTGCAGTACCATCCCCACCTTTGACCGCAGCTCGGAGCGGCTGAGATGGGTGATATCCACCCCGTCCAGGGTGATGGAGCCGGAGTTGAGCTCGTAGAAACGCATCACCAGATTGACCAAAGTGGTCTTTCCGGCGCCGGTTGGCCCCACAATGGCCACCGTGTTGCCGGGCTCCGCGGTGAAGGACAGGTTCTCGATGAGTTTCCGGTCCTCGGTGTAGCTGAAGGTGACGTTCCGGAAGTCCACGTGCCCGTCGGTCTTGGCCGGCAGGTGTTCGGTGGGGGTCTCCGGGTCCTGCTCGTCGGCGTCCAGGAATTCGAACGCCCGTTCCGCGGAGGCCACGCCGGACTGGAGCATGTTGGCCATGCCCGCCATCTGGCCCAGCGGCTGGGTGAACTCGCGGGAGTACTGGATGAACGCGGTGGCGTCGCCCAGTGACATGGAACCGGAGGCAACCCGCAAGCCGCCCACCACCGCGATGCCCACATAGCTGAGGTAGGAGACGAACTGCATCACCGGGAAGATGATGCCGGACACGAACTGGGCGCCGAAGCTGGCCTTGTACAGGGCCTCGTTGCGTTCCTCGAACCGCTCCAGCATGTCGGCGTCCCGGCCAAAGACCCGCACCAGGTCATGCCCGGAGAAGGACTCTTCGATCTGGCCGTTGAGCGTGCCGGTGTTCTTCCACTGCGCGGAGAAGAGCTTCTGGCTGCGCACGCCGATCATGCCGGCGGCAACACCGGAGAGGGGCAGCGCGATGAGCGCGATCAGTGCCAGCTGCCAGGACACGATGAACATCATGATCACAATGCCCAGCACGGTGAGGAGGGAACTGATCAGCTGCGCGAAAGCCTGCTGGAGCGCCTGCTGGATGTTGTCGACGTCGTTGGTCACACGGGACAGGACGTCGCCGCGCTGGCGGGTGTCGAAGTAGTTAAGCGGCAGGCGGTTGAGCTTCTTTTCGGTATCGTCGCGGAGTCGGCGGATCACTTTCATGACGATGCGGTTCAGCACGTAGCCCTGCAGCCAGAGGAAGATGTTGGCCACGAAGTACATCAGCAGCACCACGGCGATGAGCATGGTCAGCTTGTCGAAGTCGATGCCGGCACCGGGAACCAGCTCCATCCGGGAGACCATGTCCGCGAAATTGTCCTGGCCCTGCTGGCGCAGCCCGTCCACGAACTGTTCCTTGCTGACGCCGGCGGGAAGCTGCTTGCCCACCACGCCGGCGAAGATGACATCCATCGCCTGGCCCAGGATCTTGGGGGCAATGACGTTGAGCACGACGGCGACGATCACCATGGCAACCACCACATAGATGCCCAACGCCTCGGGTTTCAACAGCCCCATAAGCCGCTTCGCTGACGGCCAGAAGTGTTCTGCCTTCTTCGCGGGCATCCCGCCGAACATGTCGCCGTCGGCCTCGGAGGGCTTGTACTCCTCCTCGACGAAGTCATCGTCCTGCAGGACCTCCGCGGCGGGAAGACCGGCCGCGGCCGGTCCTGGCGTTTCTTCGATGGACGTGGAGTCCTTCTTGCGGGGGCTCATGCCATTTCCTCCACGCTCAGCTGGGATTCAACGATTTCCTGGTAGGTCGGCGACGTTTCCAGCAGCTCCTCATGGGTTCCGCGGTCCACGATCCGGCCGTTGTCCAGCACCAGGATCTGGTCGGCCTCGGTGATGGTGGACACCCGCTGGGCCACGATGATGACCGTGGCGTCCGCGGTGGTCTGCTTCAGCGCGGCGCGCAGCCGGGCGTCGGTGGCTACATCAAGGGCGGAGAAAGAGTCGTCAAACAGGTACACCCGCGGCTTGGTGACCAGCGCCCGGGCGATGCATAGCCGCTGCCGCTGGCCGCCGGAAACGTTGGTTCCGCCCTGGGCGATCCTGGCGTTCAGGCCGTTCTTCTTGTCCCGGACGAACGCTTCGCCCTGGGCTACCCGCAGCGCGTCCCAGAGTTCCTGGTCCGTGGCCTCGGATTTCCCGAACCGCAGGTTGTGCTCGATGGTGCCGGAGAAGAGGTAGGGCCGCTGCGGCACCAGGGCCACCCGCTTGGTGATTTCCGCCCGGTCCAGCCTGTTGACGGGGACACCATCCAGGAGGACCTCCCCCTCGACGGGGTCATAGAGGCGGGGCAGGAGCGAGAGGAGGGAGGTCTTGCCCGAACCCGTGGATCCGATGACCGCCACCGTCTGGCCTGGCCGTGCGGTGAAGCTGATGTTGCTCAGGACCGGCGACTCCGCGCCCGGGTAGGCGAAGGTGACGTTGCGGTATTCCACCACACCCGCCAGGGATGCCGGTGCCTGGGGCTGTTCGGGGTCGTGGATGGAGGGTTCGACGGCGAGCACCTCGCCGATGCGGTCGGCGCAGATCGAGGCGCGCGGGATCATCATGGCCATGAAGGTGCCCATCATGACGGCCACCAGGATCTGCAGCAGGTACTGCAGGAAGGCGGTCAGCGCGCCCACCTGCATCTCGCCGGAGTCCACCCGCTGGCCCCCGAACCACAGCACCGCCGCCGTGGACAGGTGCAGGATCATGCTGATGGCAGGAAACATCAGGACGAACAGGGCGCCGATCTTCAGCGAGACGTCGGTGAGCTCCCGGTTGGCCTCGCCGAACCTGTCCGTCTCGTACGGTTCCCGGACGAAGGCCCGCACCACCCGGATGCCGATGATCTGCTCGCGGAGGACCGCATTGATGCGGTCGATCTTCTTCTGCATGGAGCGGAACAGCGGCATCAGCCGGACCACCAGGTACCCCACCACCACGGTGAGCAGCGGCACCGAGACCCACACCAGCCAGGACAGGTTGAGGTCCTCGCGCAGGGCCATGATGATGCCGCCGATGCACATGATAGGCGTGGCCACCATGAAGTTAAGTGCCATCAGCATCAGCATCTGCACCTGCTGGACATCGTTGGTGCCGCGGGTAATCAGCGTGGGGGCGCCAAAAGCGTTAACGTCCTTCGCCGAGAAGCTGGTGACCTTGCGGAACACGGCCCGGCGCAGGTCCCGGCCGAGCGCCATCGCAGCCTTGGAGCCGAAGTAGACGCCGGCGATGGCGGTCCCCACCTGGACGAACGCCACCAGCAACATGACCATGCCGGTGCGCCAGATGAAGTCGGTGTCCCCGCGGGACACCCCTTCGTCAATGATCTGGGCATTGAGGCTGGGAAGGTACAGCGCGGCGATGGTGGAGGCCAACTGGAAGGCGATGACCGCCACCAGGTAGGGCGTGTACGGCCTGGAAAACCTCCGTATGAGGGTGAGGAGCATGCCCGCGGATCCTTAGGGATAAAGTTCGGTAGGAAGAGAGTTAAGTAGTAGCAGCCGGGGCTGACATCCTTAGCTTTCCCACTCTACGAAACTCCTCCTGGGTGGGGAACAAACCCTGCCGAAGATCATCCGAGGGGAGTACCGCGGCGGGTCACTTGCCCGCTGTGGCAGGCTCCGGCGTCGTACCTTCCGGTGCGGGCTCGATGTCCACGGTGCGGCGCAGCGGCTTTTCCTTGATAAAGAGGACGGATATCAGCGCCACCACGGCAACAGCGGCGGAAATCAGGAACACTTCTGCAGTGGCATCGCCGTACGCTGCGCGCATGATCTCGCGGACCGGTTCGGGCATGTGCGCCAGGTCCAGGCTGCTGCCGGCGCTGCCGCCCTGGACGGGGATTCCGGCGGCGCTGAGCCCCCGGGTGGCCAGTTCGCTGACCCTGTTGGCGAGGACGGCACCCAGGACCGAGACGCCGATGGCGCCGCCCACGGAGCGGAAGAATGCCACCGAGGCGCTGGCGCTTCCGATGTCCGAAGCGCGGATGGTGTTCTGGACGGCCAGGACGAGGTTCTGCATCAGCATCCCCAGGCCGAGGCCCAGGACCGCGGTGAAGACGCCTGCGTGCCACAGTTCGGTGGTGTGGTCCATGGTGCCGGCCAGTCCCAGCCCGCCGATCAGCAGGATGGAACCGGCAACCAGGTAGCCCTTCCACTTGCCCGTCCGGGTAATAAGGAGCCCGGAGGCCACGGAGCCAGCCAGGTTGCCGGCGATCATGGGCAGGGTGAGCAGGCCGGCCTCGGTGGGCGTGGCGCCGCGGGCCACCTGAAAGTACTGGCCCAGGAAGGTGGACGATCCGAACATGGCCACGCCCACTGCCACGGAGGCCAGGATGGCCAGCGCGGTGGTGCGTTCGGAGATGATCTTCAGCGGAATGATGGGCTGTTCCACCTTGGACTCCACCAGCACCAGCAGCGCCAGCAGGAGGACGCCGCCTCCCACCATCAGGGCAGACTGCCAGGAGATCCAGTCGTAGTAGTCGGGGTTGCCGGCGAAGGAGACCCAGACCAGGAGCAGGCTCACGCCGGTGGTCAGCAGGATGGAGCCCAGCCAGTCGATCTTGGCCGGGCGCCGGACGTGCTGGATCTTGAGGGTGACCTGGAGCAGGATGAGGGCGACGACGGCGAGCGGCACGCACACGAAGAAGGTCCAGCGCCAGCCCAGCGGACTGTCGACGATGAATCCGCCCAGGAGAGGACCGCCCGCGGTTCCCACGGCCATGACGGCGCCCATGTAGCCGGAGTACTTGCCCCTGTTCCGGGGCGGAATCATGGTGCCGATGATGGCCTGGGCCAACGCAGTGAGGCCGCCCATGGCCACGCCCTGGATAACCCGGGCACCCAGCAGCAGCGGGATGGTTTCGGAGAGCCCGGCCATCACCGACCCGGCGACGAAGATGACGATACTGAGCTGGACGAGGAGCTTTTTGTTGAAGAGGTCGGCAAGCTTGCCCCAGATGGGGGTGGTGGCGGCGTTGGCCAGCAGCGCGGCCGTGATCACCCAGGCGAAGTCGGTCTGGGTGCCGTGCAGGTCGGACATGATGGTGGGCAGCGCGTTGGCCACGATGGTGCTGCTGAGGATGGCCGTGAAGAAGGCCGCCAGCAGCCCGGTGAGGGCCTCCATGATCTGGCGGTGTGACATCTCCGGCGCTGCCATCACTGGCGTGGAGGCTGCGTGGGCGGGGGCTGCGGCTTGGCTAACCATGGTTCTGCTCCTCGGTGGTTGGTGGCATGCCGGCCGCCGTTGCCCGGGCTGATTTCTTGAGTGATTCGGTGAGCTTGTGGAGGGTTTTCGCCGTGTTGCCGGCGTCCGCCTCGCTCCAGTCACGCAGGTAGTCCTGCAGGATTGCGGTCCGCTGCTCCTCGATCTGCCGGAGCTTGTCCTTTCCGGCCGGCGTAAGGGCCACCAGCTGGGCGCGGCCGTCGTCCGGATCCTGGCGCCGGACCACCAGGCCCTGCTCCTCGAGGTCAGCGATGTGGCGGCTGAGGACGGGGGCACTGACGCCTAACCGTTCCGCGAGCTTCGTGGCCCGGGACTCCCCCTCCCCCACGAACCGCAGTACGCCCTGGAGGGCCACTCCCGTGTCCTGGCCACGGACACCGGCCGCGGCAATGCAGCGGACGGCGCGCTGCAGGTCGAAGATCTGGTACACGAGGTCGGCTGCCGTATCCGGTGCTACTGCCATGGCTCAGGCACTCCTTACTTGTTTGCCTGAAGCAACTATATACGAAATTGATTGCTTTGGGAAACTATCTGCTCGGAGGCACGAAAAGACCCCGGCTCTGATGGAGCCGGGGTCTTCTGCTGGGTTCCGTTTCCGGTCAGGCGTCCAGGTGGGTGGGCCCAAACATCTTGAGGAGGGTTTCAACCACGACGACGTTCGGCCCGTCCGCGGCGAAGCCCGCCTTGAGCGCGTCCCCCACATCTTCAGGGGCCACTCGGGTTGCAGGCACACCGAAGGCTTCGGCGAGTTTGACGAAGTCGGGGCGGGCCAGCTCGGTGGCGGTGGCACTGCCGAAGGCACCCACCATGTACTCGCGCAGGATGCCGTAGCCGCCGTCGTCCACGATCAGCCAGGTGACCGGCACATTGTGCTGCTTCGCCGTTGCCAGTTCCGAAATGGAGTACATCGACGATCCGTCGCCGGACACGGCCAACACCCGGCCCGGCTTGCCCAGGGTCTCCAGACCTACGGCAGCGCCGATAGCCGCGGGAAAGCCGTAGCCCAGGCCGCCGGCGCCCTGCGCGGAGTGGAATTGCCCCTCGCGGGCGTCCCAGCAGGACCAGCCCCAGTACGCGGCGATGGTCATGTCCCAGAACGTCTGCATGTCCGCGGGCACCGCCTCGCGGATGTCGGCCATGAACTTCAGCTCCTTGGCCAGGTCCTGGGACTCCAGCCGGGCCTTGACTTTGGCCAGCGATTCCCTGACCAGCTCCTCCGGCGGCACCCCGTGCCAGCTCGGAGCTACGGCTCGCTCCGGGCTGAGCGCTTCGTCCAGGGCGGCGAGCGCCTGGCCGGCGTCGGCGCGGATGCCCAGGCCGGGGCGGTTTGACTCCAGGACGCGGGGTTCGGCGTCGATCTGGATGATCCTGCCGCGCGGCTCGAAGGTGAAGTAGTTCGAGGTGACCTCACCCAGCGACGAGCCGATGACCACCAGCACGTCCGCGTCCTCGAGCAGGTCCGTCATATAGCGGTCCTCGATCCAGGACTGCAGGGACAACTCGTGGTTCCACGGGAATGCGCCGTTCCCGCCGGGGGTGCAGATCACCGGTGCGCGCAATTTTTCGGCGATGGACAGCAGCGATTTCTCTGCGCGTCCACGGCGGGTCCCGCCGCCTGCGATGATCGCCGGGCGTTCGGCCGCCTCCAGCCACTTCACGGCCTCGCGCACCAGCTCCACCCGGGGAGGGTTGTCAGCGGCTTCGGCCAGGGCGTCTTCCACCGGCGGCACCATGATCGGGTCCAGCAGCACGTTCTGCGGGATCTCGATCCACACCGGGCCCTGCGGTGAGGAGATCGCCTCGGTCCAGGCGTCCTGGATGGCGGACGGGATGCCGGAGGCGTGCTGGATCAGCCGCTGGCTCTTGGTGACGTTCGCCGCCGACGCTTTCTGGTCATCGAGCTGGTGCAGCATGCCTTTGCGGCGGGCACCCAGGCCTTCGAGCGGGATCTGGCTGGCCACCACCACCATTGGAACGCCCGTCGCGTAGGCTTCCTGCAGGCCAGCCAGCGACGTCAGCGCTCCGGGCCCGGTGGAGAGGAACAGGACCCCCACTTCACCGGTGGCGCGGGAATACCCGTCCGCCGCAAAAGCGCTGTTGTTCTCCACCCGGGAGGAGACGAACTGCAGGTTGCCCCGGCCCATGGCGTCGAAGAGGCCCAGCGCGTGCTGGCCGGGTATGCCGAAGACAGTCTTGGCGCCCAGCGCCTCCAGCGTCTCGACGACGAGGTCCCCGCCGTTGCGGGCAGCGGCGCCCTTGGTGGGAGCTGCTGTTCCCGGGTCGAAGTCAATCATGGCCCTACTCCTTGCCGGCCGCCGCGAAGCCCGCCGGCCGGCGGATGTCCTGTCCCAGCGCCTGCGCGGCGTAGCCGGTGGCCGCGCCGAAGCGGTCTCCGGGCACCGCAATGTCTGCCATCAGGGTCACCAGCTCGTAGGCGACATGGCTGGCGGCGACGCCGGTGATCTCCGCGTGGTCGTATGCCGGGGCCACCTCCACCACGTCCGCGCCCACCAGGTTCATGCCGCGGAAGCCACGGATGATTTCCAGGAGTTCGCGGCTGGTGATGCCGCCGGCCTCGGGGGTGCCGGTGCCGGGTGCGTGGGCGGGGTCCAGGACGTCGATGTCCACGGAGATGTACAGCGGGCGGTTGCCGATCCTGTCCCGGACCTTGGCCACGGTCTCCAGGACGCCCTGGTAGTAGACGTCCGCGGAGGTGACGATGCCGAACCCGAAGCGGTGGTCGTCGTCAAGGTCCTTCTTGCCGTACAACGGGCCGCGGGTGCCGATGTGGCTGATGGCCTCGGTGTCCAGGATGCCTTCCTCGACGGCGCGGCGGAACGGTGTGCCGTGGGTGTACTCAGCGCCGAAGTAGGTGTCCCAGGTATCCAGGTGGGCATCGAAGTGAAGCATGGCAATGGGTTCGCCGGCCCGTTCGGCGGCGGCGCGGAGCAGGGGCAGCGCGATGGTGTGGTCACCGCCGAGGGTTACCAGCTTGCTGCCGTTGGCCGTGAGGTCCAGGGCATTCTGCTGGACGGTTTCAATGGCCTCGTTGATGTTGAAGGGGTTGACCGCCATGTCGCCGGCGTCCGCCACCTGGACGTTTTCGAAGGGGCTGACATCCCAGGCCGGGTTGTAGGGGCGGAGAAGGCGGCTTGCTTCGCGGATATGGTTGGCGCCGAAGCGTGCGCCAGGCCGGTAGGAGACGCCGGAATCGAAGGGTACGCCCACTACCGTCACGTCCGCTTTGGCTACCTGGTCCAGCCGGGGAAGGCGGGCATAGGTGGCAGCGCCGGCGTAGCGGGGAATGCGGGATGAGTCGATGGGGCCAAGGTTGCCGTTGGCTTCGATGCGCAGCTCTTCCATGGGAGGCCTCTCCTTCAAGGAGTCGTATGACTGATGTGACTGCCATCATACACCCTGGTTTTCCTATGCGCACCAAGTGTTTACCAGGGGCCTCCTCCGGGTATCGTCCTCCCCGATTACTCCTAAACGCCCCGATCCGTCGCCACACTGGGCCAGCAATCCGGGACCGGTCCGCCACGATACGCAGGAGTAACCGGGCAGGACAGAACTTCCCGCCCCAAGAATGTCCACATAGAACCAACTTCTGCTTACAGCCCGAGACTGAGCGGCATCAACTGACGTCATGGAGATTCTCGACTACCTAAGACAAAGCGGCGGAGTAGCCCGCTCAGGACAACTCCTCGACGCGGGGTACTCCCGGCGGGATATCAGGCGGCTTGCAGGGCTCGGCACCATGCAACCCCGCCGCGGGGTCTTCGTTCTCCCTGGTTGCAACGAAGGTTTCCGGTCGGCCATCGAACACAACGGGCGGCTTACGTGCGCCAGCGCCGCTGACCACTACGGGCTATGGCAGCGGCAGCCACCGGATCGCCTGCACCTTGCCTGCAACCACGGCCATGGCTCCGGCTTCGTCCGCCACCGCACAGTGCGGTTCCCAGGCCATCCCCATCTGCCGGTTGCCGCCGTGGAAGACGTGGCTCTTCACGCCCTGGGGTGCCTGCCGCCACCAGCATCGACGGCCATCGCCACGTCGGCGATCCGGCTTCACGGCGTACCGCGCGCGCTCCTCAGGGCCCAATTGCTTGCCGACCGATCGGGAACAGTACGCCGCGCGCTGTGGGAGCTGGATTTGCGGGCGGAATCCATTGTTGAGGTCGACGCCCAGCACCTGCTCCGGAAAAGCGGCATCAGCTTTGAGTCGCAGGTATTCCTGCCGGGGATCGGGCGGGTTGACCTGCTGCTGGCCGGTTTCCTGATCGTGGAAATCGACGGCTACGCCTTCCACTCCAAACGGGCCGACATGTTGCGCGACCGGGACCGTAACAACAACTCGGCGGTCAAAGGGTACGCGGTCCTGCGCTATATGCCAGAGCACATCTGGTTCAATCCGTCACGGGTCATAGCCGAAATCAAGGCGGTGCTGTCAAACGGTGGCAGCCGCCCCGTGCTGTGATGTGCAGTCCGGCCCAGTTACTACGGCCGGACCTCCCCACGCCATCGCTCGAGATGGGCGGGCCAGGCAGTAACCGGGAGGGAACGCGCGGAAGGAGCTAGCGGCTGGCAGCCGGGACAAGCACCCAGAGCACCTCAACCGGCTTGTCGGTCGGGTTGATCCAGGTGTGCGGTTCCCGGCCCGGGAAGGTGACCGTATCTCCGGTCTCAAGGTCGTACTGCTCGTTGGTGAGGATCAGACGGATGCTGCCTTTGATCACGTGGAGTACGTCCACGTCGCAGTCCACGGCGTAAAGCTCCGACTCGCCGCGGCCATGCGGCTCAATGCAGGCCTGGATGATCTGGATGCGCCGCTCCGAGCGGGCGGTCAGCAGACGCTCCACGATGCCCTGTCCGCCCAGGGAAATGCGCGGACCGTCGTTGCGCTTGGTCAAATGCGTTTCCGGCGCGGCGAAAAGGTCCCCGATGGAGATGGACAGCACCTGGCACAGGGTGACCAGGGAAGCAACGGAGGGGGAGGTCAGATCGCGCTCAACCCGGCTGAGGAAGCCCTTGGTCAACCCCGTCGCGTCGGCAACCTGCTCGATGGTGAGCCGCTGGGCCTGCCGGGCGGCACGGATCCTGGATCCGATGGCAACGGGAACGTTGCTCGGCTCAACTGGCAGTGCCTTCATGTACGAACCTTTCACGGCCGGCAGCCCGGCCCACTCTGGAGCAATACTAATGGCCACTCCGCTGTATGACGCTTCCGTGGCGCGCCCGGACCGCGCGCCACTCCGCCCTTGACTGTTACTACCATCACAGCCTCCGCCCCGGCGGTGGAACAGCTCCAAGGAACCGAACATGGACGTAAGTGTCATCAACATCGCCATTGTGGCGGTGTACCTGCTCGCAATGCTGGCTTTTGGCTGGTGGGGCAAATCCCGTACGAAGAACAACAGCGACTTCCTGGTGGCGGGCCGCCGCCTGGCGCCATTTCTACACCGGCACCATGGCCGCCGTCGTCCTGGGCGGTGCCTCCACAGTGGGCGGCGTGGGGCTGGGCTACAAGTTCGGCATTTCCGGCATGTGGCTGGTGGTCGCCATTGGCGCGGGCGTGCTACTCCTGAGCCTCCTCTTTGCCGGAACCATCCAGAAGCTGAAGATCTGCACGGTTTCGCAGATGCTGACGCTGCGCTATGGCAGCCGGCCAACTGAAGCCTCCGGCATTGTCATGCTCGCCTACACCCTGATGCTGTGTGCCACCTCCACGGGCGCCTACGCCACCATCTTCGTGGTGCTGTTCGGCCTGGACCGGGCACTCGCCATTGCCATTGGCGGCGCCATCGTCCTGGTCTACTCGACCGTGGGCGGCATGTGGTCCATCACGCTGGCCGACCAGGTGCAGTTCGTCATCAAGACGGTGGGCATCTTCTTCCTGATGCTGCCCTTCACGATGAACGCCGCCGGAGGCATTGACGGGATCCGCAGCCGCGTGGACGAGAGCTTCTTCCAGATCGACGGCATCGGCCTCCAGACGATCATCACCTACTTCGTGGTCTACACCCTGGGCCTGCTCATCGGCCAGGACATCTGGCAGCGCGTTTTCAGGCCGCGGTTGCTGCCATGATGTCCACCGCTTCGGGCGCACTCATCGCAGCCGCCACCGTTGCCCGGGCCGACGTCCTGCCGTTCGTGGCCAGCTGGTTCGGCAAGGACATCAGCACGGAGGACACGGACAACCCGGAGCACGACGCCAAGGCCGACCGCATCTGGGTCCTGACGCTGGGCATCATCGCCATCGCCATTGCCATCATCGCCAAGGACGTTGTGGCAGCGCTGACCATCGCCTACGACATCCTGGTGGGCGGCCTCCTGGTGGCCATCCTTGGCGGCCTGGTCTGGAAGCGCGGCAGCGGCATCGCCCCAGCAGCCTTCATGGCGGCCGGCTCGGTGGTGACCCTGGGCACCACGATCATCCTGGAAATCAACGCTAAGGCACCACTGGAGGGCATCTACGCCAACGAGCCCATCTACTACGGGCTGATTGCCTCCGCGGTGGTCTACATCGCCGTCTCGCTCGCCACCCCGCCCACCGACCCGCAGGTAATGCGCAACTGGCAGCGCCGGGTCGCCGGCCAGGAGGCGGAGGAAACCCCGGCCGAAGCTGTCACTGGCCCCTGACCCAGGCACCACGCACGACGGCGGCGCCTCCTTTCGCAATCCAGCGAAGGGAAGCGCCGCCGTCGTCAGTTATTGTTCGGTTTCGCGGACCTCGTCCGGGTCCGCCAGGGGGACGGGCCGGTCCTCGGCATCGATGATGACCGGAGGCGCCTGGACCACCGGCTCCTCCTCGTCCAGGAATTCGTCCTCTGCATCCCAGTCGTCCTCTACCGGTGCATCCTCGGCGTAGTCGTAGGCGGGGTCCGCTTCAACGGCGTCCAGGTGCGGCATGTCCGGGTGCTGTCCGGTGGTGCTCATAATCCAACCTCCGTTTGTTCGCCTGACGTGCTCTTTTCGTGAGGGCGCTGGCTGCGCCACACCTTCATCACAACACTGCGGGGGAGGCGGGTCAATAGTCCCGCGGAGCCCTGCCGGGGCCTGCCGGATGGGTTCCGGGTTGAGGCAGACCGAAACCTTCCAGCGAGGTTTACCGGCCAAAAAACACCGGATTTTCGCAGTAAGCTGGGCTCTGCAATGGGGCCGCACATGCCCTGTCCAGCCCAGGAGTTTCCGTGTCACAGCACGCCCAGCCGAATCCCGCCCGCCCCTCCCCCGTACGGTCCAGTGACGCCACGCCGGTCCCCGGATCCGGCCCGGCCCGGCAGCAGGGGCCCGAAGGCGAACGTCCGGCCCCGACGGCTGCAGACATCAAGCGGTGGCGCCAATACCTCGCCGACGAGCGTGCCGAGGCCGCCGTCTACCGCGATCTGGCACAGAACCGGCAGGGCGAGGAACGGGAGATCCTTTTGGCGCTGGCCGAGGCGGAGGGCCGGCATGAGGCCCATTGGCTGGCACTGCTGGGCGACCAGGCAGGCAAGGCGCGGCAGGCCTCGTTCCGCAGCCGGTTCGTCGGCTTCCTGGCCAGGCATTTCGGCTCTGTGTTCGTGCTGGCACTGGCCCAGCGGGCCGAGGGCCGCTCCCCTTACGCCAAAGATCCCAACGCCACCGCTGCCATGGCCGCGGACGAGCAAATCCATGAAGAAGTTGTCCGCGGGCTGGCGACGCGCGGGCGCAACCGCCTGGCCGGAAGCTTCCGTGCCGCTGTCTTCGGCGCCAATGACGGCCTGGTCAGCAACCTGTCCCTGGTAATGGGCATGGCCGCCTCCGGGGTCGCCAGCAGCGTTGTGCTGCTCAGCGGCATCGCGGGCCTGCTCGCAGGCGCCATGTCCATGGGCGCCGGCGAGTTCATCTCGGTCCGGTCCCAGCGGGAGCTGTTGGCTGCAACCCGCCCCACCCAGATCACCCTGGCCGCCGCCCCCAAACTGGATATCGAGCACAACGAACTCCTCCTGGTCTACCTGGCCCGGGGCATGTCCCATGAAGCGGCCGAACACCGCGTCCAGGAACGCATGGGACTGCTGTCCTGCGACTGCGACCCGAGCCTGTCGCTGCAGCCGGAACTGCCCGAGAACGAGGACCAGCACGAGGCCGTCGGCACCGCATGGGGCGCGGCACTGTCCAGCTTCTGCTTCTTCGCCTCCGGCGCTGTCGTCCCCATCCTGCCGTTCATCTTCGGCCTGACCGGAGTGGCGGCCCTGGTGGTGGCCGGCGTCCTGGTGGGCATCGCCCTGCTGGCCACCGGCGGCATCGTGGGCCTGCTCTCCGGCACGTCCCCCCTGACGCGGGGACTGCGCCAGCTTGGCATCGGACTGGGAGCAGCCGCGGTCACCTACCTGCTGGGGCTGGTCTTCGGCACCGTGGTGGCTTGATGGCTGGCATTGCCGCCCTGGCGCGGACCACATGACCGAGACCCGTCCGCCGCGCCACGCCGGCGACAAACCCCGCGCGGTGCTGGGATACCGGTCCGTCCTGGCAGGCGCTCTCCTGTTGGCGGCAGTATCAGGCGGCGCGCTGGTGCTGGACGATCCCCGGGTCAGGCACCTCCTGGACGTCCGGATCGGCCCCGGGAATCCGCAGGCCAAGCCAAAGGAAGGCAGCAACCCTTCGGGTGGCGCCGTCGCGCCCCAACCTGCCGAAGCCCACGTTGACACTCCTCCCCCGGGCTATGAGGAAGCAGACGCCCCGCTGGGTACCCCCAGGCCGCCCGCCGTCGGCAGCGACTCCTACCGTTTCCTGGCCGTCAATGGCGACGGCAGTCCCGTAGGGTATTCGCCCTGCCGCCCGCTCCACTATGTGGTCAACGCGGACCTTGCCCCGGCCGGCTCGGAGCGGCTGGTTCCGGACGCCATCGCCACGATCTCGGCGGCAACGGGCATTTCGTTCATCTACGACGGCACCACCGATGAGCAGCCGTCACCGCAGCGGCCGCCGTTCCAGCCTGATGCCTACGGCGAGCGCTGGGCGCCGCTGCTCATTGCCTGGACGACGCCCGAGGTCGCCCCGCAGCTCGAGGGGAAAGTGATCGGCACCGGCGGCAGCACCCATTTTAGCTACGACGGCGGACCCAAGACGTTCGTCACCGGCGGCCTGGACCTGGACGCGCCGCAGATCGCCAACGAACTGCTGAATCCGGACGGCCACCTGTACGCAACCGCGGTGATCCTGCATGAGCTAAGCCACGTGATGGGCCTGGACCATGTGGAAGACCCCCGGCAGCTCATGTACCCGGAGATCGGCACACCGGAGGGGTTGTCCGCCGGTGACCTGAACGGCCTCTACGAACTGGGCAAGGCGCAGTGCCGGAAGGACCTCTGAGCAGCCGGACTCGACGCCGCTAACCCCCGAGGACTGCCACGGCCTCGTCCACGCTGTCCACCAGGAATATCCGCTCTTCCATGGCCCGGCCCGACGCCATCTTGCGCAGCAGGGGCCACGCCGGATATTCCTGTTCCCAGTGGCGCCTGCCCACCAGGATCATCGGCGTGACCTTCTCCCTGGCCCCGTAGTAGTTCTCGCAGGCGTCCTGGAAGATCTCTTGGATGGTGCCTGCCGCGCCGGGCAGGAAGACGATCCCGCCTTGGCACAGTTCCAGCAGGATGGCTTCGCGGATGGCATTGGCAAAGTACTTGGCGATGGCGGTGGCGAAGTAGTTGGGCGGCTCGTGGCCGTAGAACCAAGTGGGGATTCCCAGTGACGGCGTTCCGCCCGGAAAGCGTTCGACGACGGCGGCCGCCGCGCGTGCCCACGCCGAGACCGAGGGACGGAAGCCGGGAACGGCGGCGAGCATGTCCAGCGCAGCCGGGAGCGCGCCGTCGTCCGCTTGGCTGAGGTAGGCGCCAAGGTTGGCCGCCTCCATGGCACCCGGTCCCCCGCCCGTGGCAACGGAGAATCCGTTTTGCGCCAGGAGCCTGCCGAGCCTTGCCGCCGCCGCATAGTCCACGCTGCCCCGCTGGGCCGCGTGTCCGCCCATGACGCCCACCGTCGGGCGCCCGGACCAGGGAGGGGATGCTGCCAGTTCTTCCAGAGCGTCACCAACGGCATGGTCGTGCAGGGCCGACGCGAGCGTCGCGTCCACCCGGTGGCGCAGCCCCGGTTGGATGCTCCACTGGTAGATCCGGGCGTCGGGCAGGTCCTCGTAGCGCGCTTCCGCCAGGCCTGCGTAGAGCTCCCCGGGCGAGTACAGCGTGGAGCGGTATGGGTTGAAAGGAACCCCCGCAAGCCGGGGAAAGATCAGCGCGCCGCGCCGCCGCAGGCCGTCTTCCACCCCGTCGTCGAACATGCAGCCCATGAACAGCGCGCCCGCCACGTCAAGGCCGTCAAGAACCGTGGACCTGCCGCGCAGGTCCAGGGACTGGGCGTGCCAGCCCTGCAGGTGAACCGCGCCGGCAGATACCAGCCGGTCAAAACTTTCGAGGTCCTCCACCTCCAGGCTGTGGGGATTGGGGCCCAGGTTTCCGGAGAGATTCATGCGCGCCGCCACCTTCCGCTGCTCATCTCCACAGCGTAACCAGAAGTCATTCCTGTACAGCAAGACGCCGGACACCACGCCCGCCAACGAATACCAGGCGTCCATGCTCGAAACCGGGGAAGCTTGGATCTTGAATCCCCCGGAAGCTGGTTGTACTCTTAAACAACCAAAAGGTTGATAAAGCAGTTAGTTGATCAAGAGGCTGGTATGGACTCCGACAGCGTGGCATTGGACTCGGCCTTCATGGCCCTGGCCGATCCTGTTCGGCGGAGCATCATTGCCCGGCTCAGCCGGGGCCCGGCCACCGTGAATGAATTGGCGGAACCATTCGAAATTTCCAAGCAGGCAGTTTCGAAGCACATCCAGGTCCTCGAGCAGGCGCAGTTGGTCACCCGCACCAGGGAAGCCCAGCGCAGGCCCGTCCACCTGAATCCTGCACGGCTGGAGGCGCTCACCGCCTGGATCGACCAGTACAGGCTGGTCCGGGAGGGGCAGTTCCGCAGCCTGGATGCCGTGCTTCAATCCAGCGCCGGGCATGACGGCGCCAAGGCAAAGGACAAGAAATGACCAACGCACTGAAGCTCTCCGTTCCCGAAGGTGTGCCCTTCATCGACTACGAGCGCGAGTTCGATTTCCCTGTCGCGGACGTGTTCCGGGCCCACAAGGAGCCGGACCTGATTGTGCAGTGGCTCGGCCCGCGGGGGTACAAGATGGAGATCGGCCACTACGACTTCCGGACCGGAGGCAGCTACAGCTACCTGCACACGGGACCGGACGGTGTCCCCTATGAGTTCAAGGGCATCTTCCACACTGTGCGCGAGAACGAATTCGCCATCCAGACCTTCGAGTTCGGCGGATACCCGGACGTGGTCAGCCTGGAATTCATGACGTTCGAGGACCTCGGAAACGGCCGGACCCGGCTCCGTGGACACTCGGTCTACCCCAGCCAGGAAGCCCGGGACGGGATGGCCCAGTCCGGCATGGAGGGCGGCATGAGCGAGGGCTACGAGAGGCTCGATGAGTTGCTGAGCAGCGCCAAGGTCTAAGGGGCGCCAGAAGGGCGACGACGGGCGGCGCCTCACTGGGAAAGACGCCGCCCGTCGTCGTGCTTAGAACAAACGCGGGGCCCCTCCACGGCCGCTCCGAAAAGTGGAACGGCCGGGGAGTGACCCCGCAGTGTCTGTAAGGAGAGCCTAGAGGGCTGCGTATACCTCGCGCAGCAGCTTGGCGGTCTCGGACGGCGTCTTGCCGACCTTCACGCCGGCAGCCTCGAGGGCTTCCTTCTTGGCCTGGGCGGTACCGGCGGAACCGGAGACGATGGCACCGGCGTGGCCCATGGTCTTGCCTTCCGGAGCGGTGAAGCCTGCCACGTAGCCGACAACCGGCTTGGTGACATTGGCCTTGATGAAGTCGGCGGCACGCTCTTCGGCGTCGCCACCGATCTCACCGATCATGACGATTGCCTTGGTCTCGGGGTCAGCCTCGAATGCGGCCAGGGCATCGATGTGCGTGGTGCCGATGACGGGGTCACCGCCGATGCCGATGGCGGTGGAGAAGCCAAGGTCGCGCAGTTCGTACATCATCTGGTAGGTCAGGGTGCCGGACTTGGAAACCAGGCCGATGGGGCCCTTGCCCGTGATGTTGGCGGGGGTGATGCCCACCAGAGCCTCGCCGGGAGTGATGATGCCGGGGCAGTTCGGTCCGATGATACGGGTGACCTGGTTGCCGTCGGCGTCCACCTTGGACTGGGCAAGTGCCCAGAATTCGGCGGAGTCCTGGACCGGAACACCCTCGGTGATGACAACCACGAGGCCGATGCCGGCTTCGATGGCTTCCACAACGGCGTTCTTGGTGAAGGCCGGCGGAACGAACACGATGGAGACGTCGGCGCCGGTTTCCGCCATGGCTTCCTTAACGGTGCCGTAGACGTTGATTTCCTGGTCGCCGTGCAGCACCGTGGTGCCGGCCTTGCGGGCGTTGACGCCGCCAACAATGTTGGTTCCGGCCTTCAGCATCAGGGCGGTGTGCTTGGTGCCTTCGCCGCCGGTAATGCCCTGGACGATGACCTTGGAGTCCTTGTTCAGATAGATAGACATGGTGCGTCCCTTTACTTAGCTGCGTTGGCGAGCTCGGCGGCCTTGTCGGCGCCCTCGTCCATGGTGGCGGCCAGGGTAACCAGCGGGTGGTTGGCCTCGTTCAGGATGCGGCGGCCTTCCTCGACGTTGTTGCCGTCAAGGCGGACTACCAGCGGCTTGTTCGCGGTGTGGCCGAGCTCTGCCAGTGCGCCGACGATGCCCTTCGCGACGGCGTCGCAGGCGGTGATGCCGCCGAAGACGTTGACGAACACGGACTTGACCTGCTCGTCGCCGAGGATGACGTCCAGGCCGGCAGCCATGACCTCGGCGGAGGCTCCGCCGCCGATGTCCAGGAAGTTTGCGGGCTTGACGTTGCCGTGGTTTTCACCGGCGTACGCAACGACGTCGAGGGTGGACATCACGAGGCCGGCGCCGTTGCCGATGATGCCGACTTCGCCGTCGAGCTTGACGTAGTTGAGGTCCTGCGCCTTCGCCTTGGCCTCAAGGGGATCGGCAGCGTCCTTGTCCTCGAGCAGCGCGTGCTTGGCGTGCCGGAACTCTGCGTTTTCGTCCAGGGAGACCTTGCCGTCAAGGGCGATGATCTCGCCGGCGCCGGTCCGGACGAGCGGGTTGACCTCCACCAGGGTTGCGTCTTCCTTCTTGAAGACGTCCCAGAGCTTGAGGATGACGTCGGCCACCTTGCCGCGCAGTTCCTCAGCGAAGCCGGCCGTGGCGACGATTTCGTCGGCCTTGGCCTGGTCGATGCCGACAGCGGGGTCGATGGCAACCTTGGCCAGCGCCTCCGGGCGTTCGACGGCGAGCTGCTCGATGTCCATGCCGCCTTCAACCGAGCACATGGCCAGGTAGTTGCGGTTGGCCCGGTCCAGCAGGACGGAGAAGTAGAATTCCTCGGCGATGTCCGCACCCTGGGCAATCATCACCTTTTTGACGGTGTGGCCCTTGATGTCCATGCCCAGGATGTTGGTGGCGTGCTCGAGTGCCTCGTCAGCGGACTTTGCGACCTTCACGCCGCCGGCCTTGCCGCGGCCGCCGATCTTGACCTGTGCCTTGACGACGGTGACGCCGCCAATCTTTTCGGCAGCTGCCTTTGCTTCTTCTGGGGTGTACGCCACGATGCCGGCCAGCACGGGTACACCGTGCGCCTCGAACATATCGCGCGCCTGGTATTCAAACAGGTCCACGGTTTAGTGTCCTTCTACGTCGAAGTAGTTTCTGTACAGTCGGACACCATCGATAGACGATGACCGGGCTGCGGATTGCACGCACCGGCGGCCTGTCTGGAAACGAGCCACGCGGCGTAATGCTCCTCTGGGAACTCTAGTCCTTCATGGGGACCGGCCCGTCCAAGACTACCGCTTATGTGAGTAAGGACACTATTCTATGAGGCGTAGAAAAACCGCGGATTTACGGGGTTTTTGGGGCATCGGCCGGTGCCGGGGAGGCCACTCCCCCGTGCCCGGGAATCAGTTCGTAGCGCTCAGGTGACACGAAGAATCCGACGCCGGCAGAGACGTTTCCGCATGCCACGCCGCCGTTGTAGGCCGAGCACCGCAGCCCGTTGCGTTCCAGGTTCTGCCCCTCGGCCAGGACCGGCAGCTGGACCAGCGCACCTGTGCGGCTGCCCTTGGGCCCGTAGGTCGCCTCCATTTGTGTGACGCCGGACCGGCACTCCCCGTACCAGGCCTTGTCCGGCGTGAGTAGGGCAACGCCGCCGAGATAACCGAGCCTGTAGCCGTTTGTTTCATACGGGAGGTTGATGTGCTCCCCTCGGGCGGACGTGAGAGAGCATGCCACAGTGCGGTCTTCGGTGATGAACGAGAGCATGTCCTCACCATCGGAAAAATCCTGGGGGTTGGCCAGGGCGGCCTGTTCCAGCTGGTCCATGGGCGCGGGCGGAGGCGGCGGCACGTAGCCGGGATCCTCCGTGGTGACAGTGCTTCCTGGCAGCTGCCAGGAAAAGGGCGGCGAGAATCCCCCGAACAGTCCGTCGCATTGCCCGCATTATGCTTCATGACTGCGCGCTCCTGGATCCGCCCACGCTTTCTATAACTTCTGCTGCGGCCTGGGCAGGATCATGCCGGGCAAAGTCATGCTGCATCTGTTGCGCCCGGTTTTTCCACTTCGGATCGGACAGGATGGAACGCACGGCTGCTCGAATCTTCTCCGGCGATGGGGAGTCGGTCCGCAGGTCGATGCCGGCACCGGCAAAGTCCACGCGCGCGTTGACGTCGCTCTTGCCTTCATTGATCCCGGACACCACCAGCGGGACCCCCTTGGAGAGGGCCAACTGCACCCCGCCGAACCCGCCGTTGGTGACGAAGACGTCCGTGGACTCAAAGACGGTGGCGAAGTCCACATAGTCCCGGATATGGATGTTCGGCTGCGGGTAGCGGTCGCGCAGCTCCATGGTTTCCCTACCGCCGGTGGCCACAATGACCAGGGCGTCCAGATCCTTGAGTGCCTCCAGCGCGGGCTTGATGAGCTTGTTCTGGTCGGCGTTATCCACGGTCCCCTGGGTGACCACAATTGTTGTGCCGTATCCCAGCGGCAACGGTTCCTGCGGCGTTGCATCGGGGCGCCGGTAGGGCAGGACTGCCCCCACATAGTGGACCCGGGGATTGATGTTGCGGCGGGGGAAGTCCAGGGACAGGGTGCCGGCCTGGATGATGGCTGCCGAGCAGCGGTAGGGCTCGTCCATCAGCCTGCCCCCTTTGGGAACTTCCTGCCCGTAGAGGTTGTGCTGATGCCGGTAGCTCCGGCTCGCCGGGCGGAGAATGACCTTATCCGACAGCAGCCCGGCGGCTGCCTGAAGGACCTTCTGTACGGGGTTCCGTGGTGGCCGGAAGCCGAAGAACAGCGGGGGCACCAGGGGATCGCTTTCCATGTTGGGGATTACCACGAAGCTGACCACCGGCTTCCCCATGAGGTGGGCCACCAGCCGCTGGACAAACATGGAGCTGTCCACCACCAGGGCATCAAGCGGAAAGTCCTGGTTGATGTCCCGAAGGTCCTCAAAGAAGTTGCTGATGTTGCTGGCGAATATTTTCTCCCCGTCAAAGCCAATGGCGCGGGGACCTTTGAGCTTGGCCCGTTCCGGATACAGCTCGAAGAGGTTGTCGGCCCGGTGCTCAATCGCCCGTTCGAAGGGATAGTGGGGAATTCCAAGTTCCAGCAGCTTTCCCGCAAACACCGGGCCTGTGTACCAGCGGACGTCGTGGCCGCGCTCCTTCAGCTTCATGGCCACCCCCGTCATCGGGTTGAAGTGGCCGTCGATTGCCTGGCACGCGAACAGGATGTTCATGGTCCCACTCCGGCTTCGAGGTCGGGTGCTGGGGGAAGGGTTCCTGAACTGTAATACCGGCGGGCGGAAGCGGGCAAGGGCCCGCTCCCGCGGTTCCTGGGCGTTCCTAGGCGTCCAGCTTGGTTAGCGGCGCGTAGCGAAGCAGGAGCCGCTTCTCGCCGACGTCGAACTTCACCTTGGCCACGGTCTTGTCCCCGGCACCTTCCAGGGCAAGGACGGTCCCGTTGCCGAAGCTTGTGTGGTTCACCTTGTCCCCCACTGTGACGGCGATGATTTCCTTTTGCGGCTGCACCCGGTTCCGGGCAATGACCGCGGGAACGTCGGCGTCGAAGCCGGCAGCGGCACCGCGGGAGGTACCCGCGCCCCAGAAGGATCCGCTGTACTTGCCGGAGCCGATGGACCCGCCGCCGCTCCAGGCTGCCTGCCTGCTGGTGCCCTCCCGCTTCCACTCCAGGAGTTCGGCAGGGATTTCCTCGAGGAACTGGCTGGCGGGGTTGTACTGGCTCTGGCCCCACATGCTGCGGACCTCGGATCGGGTGACGTAGAGCCGGTTCCTGGCACGGGTGAGCCCCACGTATGCAAGCCTCCGTTCTTCGGCCAGTTCCTTGGGGTCCGTGGCCGAGCGCTGGTGCGGGAACAGTCCGTGCTCCATGCCGGTCAGGAACACCACGGGGAATTCAAGCCCCTTAGCGGTGTGGAGCGTCATCAGGGTGACGACGCCCAGCCGTTTGGCCTCGGCCACCGCGGAATCGATGTCGGCGCCCGGGGCGTCCGGGATCTGGTCGGCATCGGCCACCAGGGACACCTGCTCCAGGAACGCCTCCAGGGTCCCTTCCGGGTTGTCGCGCTCATATTCACGGACGACGGCCACGAGTTCCGCCAGGTTCTCCACCCGGGACTCATCCTGGGGATCGCTGCTTGCCCGCAATGCCGCCAGGTAGCCGGTTTGCTCCAGGACCGCTTCGAGGGCGGCGGCGGCGCCGGAACCGGCTGCCACCTCGGCGAGGTCGTCCAGCAACTTCACGAATCCAAGGACGGCGTTGACGGAGCGGGTGGCCATGCCCGGAGCCTGTTCGGCGCGGCGGGCGGCGGCCATGAACGAAATCCGCTCACGCTGGGCAAGGGCGGCGACGGCGCCTTCGGCGCGGTCACCGATCCCCCGTTTGGGTTCGTTGAGGACACGTCGGAGGTTGACGTCGTCGTCGGGGTTGACCAGGACCCGGAGGTACGCGAGGGCGTCCTTGATTTCCTTGCGCTCGTAGAACCGGGTGCCGCCCACCACCTTGTACGGCAGGCCCACCCGGACCAGGACGTCCTCAATGGACCGGGACTGGGCATTGGTCCGGTAGAAGATGGCGACGTCACCCGGGCGCAGGTTGTCCTCGTCCTGGAGCCGGTCGATCTCCTTGGCAATGAACTGGGCTTCGTCGTGCTCGTTCTCGCCCACGTAGCCGATGATCTTGTGGCCTTCCCCCTCTGCGGTCCACAGCCGCTTTTCGGGGCGGTTGGGGTTGCGGGAGATGACTGAGTTCGCAGCACTGAGGATGTTCTGCGTGGAGCGGTAGTTCTGCTCCAGCTTGATGGTGCGGGCCTCGGGGTAGTCCTTCTCGAATTCGACGATGTTGCGGATGTCTGCACCACGGAAGGCGTAGATGGACTGGTCCGAGTCGCCCACCACGGTGAGCTCCGACGCCCCGGGTCCCTCCCCCACGATCTCGCGCACCAGGGCGTACTGCGCATGGTTGGTGTCCTGGTATTCGTCCACCAGGACGTGCCGGAACCGGCGGCGGTAGGACTCGGCGAGCGCCGGGAACGCGCGGAACATGAACACGGTCTCGGCGATGAGGTCGTCAAAGTCCATGGCGTTGGCCTGGCGGAGCCGCTGCGTGTAGCCCTTGTAGACCTCGGCGACGGCCTGCTCGAAGGGATCGTTGTAGTTTGCGGCCGAGGCGTAGGAATCGGCGTCGATAAGCTCGTTCTTGAGCGCCGAGATCTTGTGCTGGATGGCCTTGGGGGCGAACTTCTTGGGGTCCAGGTCCAGCGCCTTGGACACCTGGGTGACCAGCCGCAGGGAATCCGCGGAATCGTAGATGGAGAAGTTGGACTTCAAGCCCACATTCGCAGCTTCCTGGCGCAGGATCCGCACACAGGACGAGTGGAACGTTGAAATCCACATGATCTTGGCGCGTCCGCCCACCAGCGCCTCGATGCGCTCCCGCATTTCCGCCGCGGCCTTGTTGGTGAACGTGATGGCCAGGATTTCACCGTGATGGGCACGGCCGGTGGCGATCAGGTAGGCAATACGGTTACTGAGGACGCGGGTCTTGCCGGACCCTGCACCGGCCACGATCAGCAGCGCGGAACCGGCGTGCTTGACCGCTTCCTCCTGCTGCGGGTTGAGCCCCTCCAGGAGCTTGGCGGCGTCGAGCCGGGACTTGCCAGGGTGCTGCCCCGGGCCGCCAGCGGGGTGCCCGCCGCCTGCCTCC
>NZ_JBNHFD010000005.1:0-110070 GCF_059089865.1 Arthrobacter sp. Y3221157 | reverse complement strand
CCGGCGCAGCGACCGGCCGCGCAGGCACTGGCCCACGGGCTGGAGCTCCTGGCGCACAGCAGCCGCGAGGAGCGCATGGTCATGGCGGGCACGGCGAACCTTGCCCGGTCCAACGTGGATTTCCCGCTCAGCATCGGACCTGTCCTGGAAGCCCTGGAGGAACAGGTGGTGATGCTGCGCCTGCTGAGCGAAATGGCGCAGGACCACCGTGGCGTGGCAGTCAGCATCGGGCGTGAGAACCCGTACGACGGCCTTGCCGAAGCTTCCGTGGTGGCCACCGGCTACGGTCCGGACAGCGCAGCGAAAATAGGCGTGCTGGGTCCCACCCGCATGGACTATCCCACCACCATGGCCGCCGTCAGGGCTGTTGCCCGCTACCTATCCCGGATTCTGGGGCCCTGAGCGGGGCGCCGGTTGCCCTGGCAGCCGGTCCGCGGAAGGACACCCCCACTGCATGCAGTCAACAAGGAAGAGATACGAACTTTGAGCAGCCACTACGACGTCCTTGGAGTCTCACCGGAGGCCACCGGAGAAGAAATCAAAAAGGCCTACCGCAAGCTGGCCCGCACCCTGCACCCGGACGTCAACCCGGGCGAGGAGGCCGCTGACCGCTTCAAGGCAGTGACCCATGCGTACGAAGTCCTCTCGGACCCCCAGAAGCGGCGCGTCTACGACACCACCGGCAACGAGAACGGCACGGACAACGGGTTCGGCGGCGGCAGCTACGCCGGGCAGGGCTTCGCATTCCAGGACATCTTCGACACCTTCTTCGGTGCCGGCGGCTCCACCGGTCCGGCATCACGCGTCCGGCGCGGCCAGGACGCCCTTATCAGCGTCCGGATCGACCTCCGTGACGCCGTCTTTGGCGTCAACAAGAAACTCGAGGTGGACACGGCGGTCACCTGCCCCACCTGCGAAGGCTCCTGCTGCCAGCCCGGCACTCATCCGGAGCGCTGCGACATCTGCGGCGGCAGCGGCCAGGTCCAACGGGCAGTCCGCTCCATCCTCGGCCAGGTCATGACGGCTGCCCCCTGCGGCAGCTGCGAAGGATTCGGCACCGTCATCAAGGATCCCTGCAACGAGTGCAGCGGCCAGGGCCGCATCCGGAGCCGCCGTTCACTGACCATCAAGGTTCCTGCCGGCGTCGCCACCGGAACCCGGATCCAGCTGTCCGGGCAGGGTGAGGCGGGACCCGCCGGTGGACCTTCCGGCGACCTCTACGTGGAGATCCGGGTCAACAACGATCCCACCTATGTCCGGGACGGGGACGACCTCCACGCCACCTTGAACATTCCCATGACGGCGGCCGCCCTTGGCACCGAGGTCAGCCTGGAAACCTTCGACGGCACGCAGGAAATCGACGTCAAGCCCGGCACCCAGTCCGGTGAAATCATTACGCTTCGCGGTTTGGGCGTCACCCACCTTCGCGGGTATGGCCGCGGCGACCTCAAGGTCCACCTGCAGGTGGAGACTCCCGCCAAGCTCGATGCCGCCCAGGAAGACCTGCTGCGGCAGTTGGCCAAGCTCCGGGGTGAGCAGATCACCGACGGCAAGCTGGCTGCGAGCGGCGGCATGTTCGCCAAGCTTCGGGACCGCCTCGGTAACCTGTAGCGGTGAGCAACCCCGTCTTCTTCACCGCCGCCGGGTCCCTCGATGGAATGTCGCCGGGCGGCCGCTTCGTCCTGGAGGGGGCCGAGGCCAGGCATGCCGTCGCCGTCAAACGGCTTGAACCGGGCGAAACCGTCGATATTGTCGACGGCGCCGGCACCAGGCTGACAGGGCGGGTCGCCGCTGCTGCGCCGGCGGCCCTCGAGGTGGAGTGCGCGTCCGTAACCGTCGAACAGCGGCCGGACGTCCGGCTGGTGCTCGTCCAGGCCCTGGCAAAGGGCGACCGGGACGAGCTGGCCATCGAAACCGCCACCGAGCTGGGGGTCGACGCCGTGATCCCATGGCAGTCCGAGCGGTCCATCGTGCGGTGGAAAGGTGACCGCGCAGCGAAAGCCCACGCCAAATGGCAGTCGGTGGTAACCGCCGCCGCCAAGCAGGCACGGCGGTCCTGGGTGCCGGAGGTCCGCCCCGCCGTCGACACCGCCGCGCTTTCCGCAGCCGTCGAGGCCGCGGACCTGGCGGTCATCCTGCACGAGGACGCCGTCCGTCCGCTGCGTACCGTTCTGGAGGGTTGGCAGGCCGGCGGCGGGGGAGCGGAACCCGGCGAGGTGCTCCTGATCGTAGGACCCGAGGGCGGGATCAGTCCCCGCGAAGTTACCCGGCTCTGCGACAAAGGCGCCGTGACCGCACTGCTGGGGCACCACGTCCTGCGGTCGTCCACGGCCGGGCCGGCCGCCGTCGTGCTGGCCAGCGACATCCTGGGCCGCTGGACGGCTACCGCACCTTGAAGGCGCGGGTGTCCTCGAACTGGTCCGGACCGCCCCCGGTTCCGGCCTGCGCCACCCGCAGCTCGTAGTCACCGGCCGGCATGGTCAGGGCCAGGGTGAACACCCCCGCCTGGCCCTGCTCGGGCGAGGCTGTTGTCTCCCCGGTGAGGAAGGGCTCCGTGCTGCCGCCGGTTCCGGACCGCAGGATTTGCCAGCGGAGCTTGCCGCCGGCGGTGGTGCTTCGTCCGGTGATCTTGACGCTGCCCCCGGGTACTTCCACGTTTTCCTGCGGATCGATAATCCAGACGGGCGCCACCAGGCCCGTGCTCCGGGTCATCAGTGCGCCGAGCGGGATGTGGTCGAACGCCATGTAGTCCGTATGCCCGTCCACCAGGATTCGGACCCGGATCTGCTGCCCGGAGTCGATCAGGCCGGAGCTGGCGGCGGCTGCTGTTGCGGTGTAGACCAACTGCTGGATGGCCCGGGCGGCCATATCCGCATCGAGGTTGCTGTTGAAGGCGTCCTTGGAGACGTCCACCGTAATGACGTCTTTACCCGAAATGGACGTGGCGAGCGTGCCGGGGTTCTGCCAGGGCGTGAAGAAATCGGGGTCGAGCGGCTTGTCCGACATCATGGAGCGCAGGGCCCGCGTCACGGGATTCTCCTGGTCCGGCACGTCCCGGAATTCGCGGTACAGGAAGACGTCGCTGCCGCTGCGGCCAATCCAATACACCGGTGCCTTGTTCGAGGACTGGGTGGTTTCCAGCGGCGCACTGGTGGACGGCGCCTGTGCCGTGCCGGTGGCGATGGGATTGGTGGCCAATGTGCCGGTGGGCGCCGGCCCGGCCTCGGCGATGCAGCCTGTCATGGCCGGGACAGCTGCCAGGACTCCGGCCAGCAGGAGACCGCGCACGCGGCGCACGGCGCGGCCGGCCCTCAGGGGCGCAGCGGATTCCGGCACGTTCGTCCTGTCCTTTCCTGGCATGGAGGGCCGATCCCCGGGCGGCCTGGTCTTCCAGCTGCAGCTGGATTTCCAGCATGGCACACCCTGCAGGCCCTGCCGGCCGCCAGCCCTTGCCTGCGCCCAACTGAAACGGGAACGATATGAGGCCGATATGAAGTTGATACCTAATGACGGAACTGGGTCATTCTTCGTCCATGCGGCCGGTTCCCGTATCCGGCGCCGGCGGCTGCTGGCGTAATATGGAAAGACAATCTGAACCGACCTTGAGGGGACCACAGGCCAGCAGGCCATCACTATGACTGAATCAGCGAACGGAAAGCGCCGGTCCACCGGAGAGGGCAGCAGCGGGGAGTTCCCCCACTCCCTCCCGGGCATCCGGACTGAGGTGGTCCTTTTCGACAACTCCGATCAGATGGTCCAGTCGCTCGGCAGCCACGATGAGGCGCTGCGGTACATCGAGGAGCAGTTTCCGGACGTCAACTTCCATGTCCGCGGCAACGAGCTTTCCATCAGCGGACCCATCCAGGACGTACCCCGGATCATGCGGCTGCTCCATGAAGTCCGCGGCCTCGTGGCGCGCGGCACCATCATCAGCCCGGCGGTGCTGCAGCAGCTGGTGGCCCTGCTGCGCACCCAGTCGTTGCAGAACCCTGTGGAGGTGCTCACCCACGACATCCTCTCCAGCCGCGGCAGGACAATCCGGCCGAAAACCCTGAACCAGAAAACCTACGTTGACGCCATCGACGACAACACGGTGATTTTCGGCATCGGGCCTGCCGGCACCGGGAAGACCTATCTGGCCATGGCCAAGGCGGTCCAGGCCCTGCAGCAAAAAGAGGTCACCCGCATCATCCTGACCCGTCCGGCAGTGGAAGCCGGAGAACGCCTGGGGTTCCTGCCCGGGACGCTGAGCGACAAGATCGATCCGTACCTGCGCCCGCTCTACGACGCCCTCCACGACATGATGGACCCGGAGTCCATCCCCCGCTTGATGGCGGCCGGAACCATCGAAGTGGCGCCCCTGGCCTATATGCGCGGGCGCACCCTCAACGACGCGTTCATCATCCTTGATGAAGCGCAGAACACCACGCCCGAACAGATGAAGATGTTCCTGACACGCCTGGGCTTCGGATCCAAGATGGTGGTTACCGGAGACGTCACACAGGTGGACCTTCCGTTCGGCACCCGGTCCGGGCTCCGAATCGTGGAGGACATCCTGCAGGGCATCGAGGGCGTCAACTTCTCGGTTTTGGATGCCGCCGACGTCGTCCGCCACCGCCTGGTTGGCGACATCGTCAACGCCTACAGCATCTGGGACGACGCCGAAAGGGCCCGCGCCAAACATTCAGCAGTAAAGGAAAAACGGGGGGAACGCGCTTGAGCATCGAGGTGAACAACGAGTCCGGGGTCCAGGTGGACGAAGCGGAACTCGTTGCATTGTCCCGGTACATCTTTGAACAGCTCTATATCCATCCGCAGGCGGAACTGTCCATCCTGCTGGTGGATGAGCCTGCGATGGAAAAGCTGCACCTTGAGCTGATGGACGAGCCAGGTTCCACAGATGTCCTGTCCGTGCCGATGGATGAACTCACCCCCGGAACACCTGACCGGCCCACGCCCCAGGGCATGCTGGGCGATATTGCCTTATGCCCGCAGGTGGCAAAAGTCCAGGCCAGGAACGCAGGCCACCTGCTCCAGGATGAGATGCTGCTGCTGACAACCCACGGCATCCTGCACCTGCTGGGCTACGACCATGCAGAACCCGAGGAGAAGGCCGAAATGTTCGGGCTCCAGCGGGAACTCCTGTCCGGCTTCACCGGCAAAGAAGCACCCGCCGAGACAACCCAGTGACGCCTCTGCTCCTGGTCGCGATGGCCCTGCTTTTCCTGGGTGTCGCGGCGGTGCTGACGGCCGCCGAAGCCGCTTTCAATTTCCTTCCGCGCCATGACGCGGAGGAAGCGCTCCTTCGGAGCCGGAGCACCGCGATGCGCCGCATCCTTGCCCAGCCGGTTGCCCACATCCGTGCGCTGCGGTTCTGGCGGATCTGGTTCGAAATGGCCTCCGCTGTGGCTGTTGCCGTCCTGCTCTACAGCTTGCTGGACAACATCTGGCTTGCCGGGCTGGCGGCCACGGGCATCATGGCGCTGCTCGGATTCGTCATCGTGGGCGTTTCGCCCCGCCAGCTCGGACGGCTGCACTCCGCCGCCGTGGTCCGGTTCACGGCCCCCACGATCCGGTTCCTGACTTGGATCCTGGGCCCCATCCCTGGCTGGCTCGTGGCCCTGGGCAGCTCGGCCGCGCCCGGCGCGCCCGGCGGTGATGAGGCGTTCTTCAGCGAGCAGGAGTTCCGTGAACTGGTGGAGCGCGCCAGCGAATCGGACATGATCGAGGACACCGAAGCCGAGATGATCCAGTCGGTGTTCGACTTCGGCGACACGCTGGTGCGCGCCGTCATGGTCCCCAGGACGGACATCGTCAGCATCGAGTCCGGATCGAGCCTGCACCAGGCCATGTCCCTGTTCCTCCGATCCGGCTACTCGAGGATCCCCGTGATCGGCGAGGACACGGACCATATCCTCGGCATCATCTACCTGAAGGACGTGGCCGCCGCCGTCCATGAACTCGCCCCGGACGCGGAACCGCCCCTGGTGGACTCGCTGGCCCGCGAGGTCCGGTACGTCCCCGAGTCCAAACCCGTGAGCGACCTGCTGCGCGAACTGCAGAAGGAATCCACCCATGTCGCCATCGTCATCGACGAATACGGCGGCACCGCCGGCCTGGTCACCCTCGAGGACCTGATCGAGGAAATCGTGGGTGAAATCGTGGACGAGTACGACACGGAAAGCGCCGAAGCCGTTGAGCTTGGAGACGGTTCCTACCGGGTCAGCGCACGGATGAGCATCGATGACCTGGGCGAGCTCTTCGACATCGAGCTTGACGACGACGAAGTGGACACCGTGGGCGGCCTCCTTGCCAAGGCGCTGGGCCGCGTCCCCATCGTGGGAAGCCACGTTGAAGTCCACGGGGTTTCACTTCGGGCAGACCGGCTGGAAGGCCGGCGTAACCGCGTCAGCCACATCATTGCGGCGCCGGTGCCAAGAGTAGACACTGACTTTGAAGACCTCCTCGAAGAGGCGGACACAACCCAGCAGGGAGTTCCACGTGAGCAAGAAAAATAAGGCAGCACCGGAAGACTTCGGCGGCTTCCACGCAGGATTCTCAGTCCTGGTGGGCCGGCCCAATGCCGGAAAATCCACCCTGACGAACGCCCTGGTGGGGAAGAAAGTGGCCATCACCTCCGCGAAGCCGCAAACCACCCGCCACACCATCCGCGGCATAGTGCACCGGGACGACGCCCAGCTGATCCTGGTGGACACCCCGGGCCTGCACCGCCCGCGTACCCTCCTTGGAAAGCGCCTGAACGACCTCGTCGCGGACACCCTCGCTGAGGTTGACGCCATTGGGTTCTGCCTGCCCGCCAATGAAAAGATCGGCCCCGGCGATAAATTTATCGCCGCCCAGCTGGCGGCGGTGGGCAGCAAGCCCGTCATCGCCATCGTCACAAAGGCGGACCTGGTGGACCGCCAGGCACTGACCGAGCAGCTCCTTGCCGTGGCGGAACTCGGCCGCGAAGTCCTGGGGGAGGAGGGCTGGAAGGACATCGTGCCGGTCTCCGCCACGGACGGTTTCCAGGTGGATACTGTCGCTGATGTCCTGATCAGCCACATGCCGCCGTCGCCTCCGCTGTATCCCGATGGCGAGCTCACGGACGAACCGGAAGCGGTGATGGTCGCCGAACTCATCCGGGAAGCCGCGCTCGAGGGCGTGCGGGACGAGTTGCCCCACTCCCTGGCCGTGGTGGTCGAAGAGATCGTTCCGCGGGAGGACCGGCCTGACGACAACCCGCTCCTGGATGTGCGCGTGAACCTGTATGTGGAGCGCCCTTCGCAGAAGGCCATCATCATCGGGAAGGGCGGCAGCAGGCTTCGCGAGGTGGGCACCAACGCGCGCAAGGGGATCGAGGCCCTGCTCGGCACGCGGATCTACCTTGACCTCCACGTCAAGGTGGCCAAGGACTGGCAGCGCGATCCGAAGCAACTGGTCAAACTCGGTTTCTGATCCGGCCTGTGCCGCCGCGGCCGGGCGGACGCCCGGCGTTTTCCCAGACTGGACCACTAAGATGGGCCGGATTTTAAATTTAGAGGAAGGTTCACCACGTGGTTCGAGGCCGCGATATACGCGACAACGAAGCTGATGCGCCAGCGGGAACAGGACCGGTATCCAGGCACGCGCACGATAGCGCCTTGGGGACCGCGCGGCATCTTGGCCCATTCCGCGGCATGCCCGTCTGGCTCAAGATCGTCACCGGTGTCCTGTCAGTGGCCATCATCGGCGGCCTCGCCTTCGCCGGTTTCTGGTACCTGCGCCTCCAGAACAACATTTCCAAGGCGCCCTTGAACGCCGGTGGAGGCAACAGCGAGACGGTCAGCGCGACGGGCAGGATGCAGATCCTCATCCTGGGCTCGGACACACGGGACGGCAAGAACGCCGAGTACGGCGAAGCCGACCTTTCCGCGGGGTACGGCAAATCGGACGTCATGATGCTGATGGACATTTCGGAAGACAACAAACGCGTCAGCGTCATCAGTTTCCCGCGCGACCTGCTGGTGGACATTCCCAAGTGCAAGGACGAGAAGACCGGCCAGGAATACCCTGCCCGGAGCGGCATCATGATCAACGAGGCCATGACGGAAGCCGGCATCGGCTGCGCTGTGGACACTGTCAACAAGATCACCGGCCTGGAAGTGGACCATTTCATGATGGCCGACTTCAACGCCGTGAAGGAACTGTCCAACGCTGTGGGCGGCGTGGAAGTCTGCATCAGCGACGCCGTGTACGACCCCGACTCCCGGCTGCGGCTGCCTGCTGGCACCTCGATGGTCCAGGGCGAGCAGGCACTTGCCTTCCTGCGCACCCGGCATGCCTTTGCCGACGGCGGCGACCTGGGCCGCATCAAGGCGCAGCAAGGCTTCCTCTCGTCGCTGACCCGGAAGATCAAGGACGACGGCACCCTGTCCGATCCTGGCAAGATGCTGAAGATCGCCGACGTCGTTACCCAGAACCTGACGGTGGATGAAGGCCTGGCTTCGGTGCCCACCCTGCTGACCATCGGCAACCGGCTCAAGGACATCGATATCAGCAAGGTGGCGTTCGTCGCCGTCCCCACCACCCCGGCGGACCTTGATCCGAACAGGCTCCAGATCGCCGAACCGGCCGGCTCCCAGCTCTTCGCTGCGCTCCGCCAGGACGTGGACCTGACCGACCCCACCGCGCCTGCCACGCCACCGCCCGGCGAAAGTGCACCGCCGTCAGCCGCTCCCGCCGAAACGGTTCCGGCGCCGCCACCATACGACAAGGCGCTGCAGCCGGTGACGGTGGCCAACGGCACCGGTGTCCCCGGCCGTGCCCAGGAAATCGTGCAGGCCCTGGTCTCCGGCGGGTTCACGCAGGCCGCCCAGTTCGAAAACGCAGCCGTGGAACAATCCGTCGTCTACTACGGTTCAGACTTCGCCGCCGTTGCCGCCGACGTCGCCGCAGTGCTGGGCATCCCGGCGGGCCAGCTGGTTCACGCCCCCGGTGTCTCAGGAGTGCAGGTCTACCTCGGCACGGACTTTACCTCGGGCACCACCTACGGGTCCGGGGCGGGGGCCGCGCTGCCCGACGATATCGTCAACCAGACGGCTGGCGACGCGACATGCCAGCAGGCCAACCCGTACCTGATCGTCCAGGAGTAAATCCTCCATATAACCGAAAGCGGGGCGCCACCCACCAGGGTGGCGCCCCGCTTTCGGTGAGGGCAGCGTCCCGGGAGACCTACCAGATGCTGACCCGCTCCGTAGGCGGCATCCACATGCCGTCCTGTTCAGTGACGTCGAACGCCTCGTGGAACGCGTCCAGGTTTTTCACAATGGCGTTCGTCCGGAACTCGTTGGGGGAGTGGGGGTCCGTGGCAAGCCGGCGGACGGCCTCTTCCTGCCGGATCACCTGGCGCCAACCGGCTGCCCAGGAGGCGAAGAAGCGCTGCGGGCCGGTGAGACCGTCCAGGACTTCCGGTTCCCTGCCGTCCAAACTGATCAGGTACGCCTTGTACGCGATGGCCAGGCCTGCCAGGTCGCCGATGTTCTCGCCCAGGGTGAGCCGCCCGTTCACGTGATGCCCGGGGGCGGCCGACGGCGACAAGGCATCGTACTGGGCCACCAGCTTGGCCGTGAGCTGTTCGAAGGCCTGCCGGTCCTCGTCCGTCCACCAGTTCCGAAGGGTGCCGCCGCCGTCGAACTGCGAACCCTGGTCATCGAAGCCGTGGCCGATCTCGTGGCCGATCACTGCGCCGATGCCTCCGTAATTGACGGCGTCATCGGCGTCGGCGGTGAAGAACGGCGGCTGCAGGATCGCGGCGGGGAAAACGATCTCGTTCATCATCGGGTGGTAGTAGGCGTTGACCGTCTGCGGGGTCATCAGCCACTTGTTGCGGTCCACCGGCTTGCCCACCTCATCAAGGTGGCGGTCGACGTCGGCGTTGTGCGCCCGCTCCACGTTGCCGAGCAGGTCGGCAGGATCGATCTTCACGGCGGAATAATCGATCCATTCGTCAGGGAAGCCGATCTTTGCCCGGAAGCCTTCGAGCTTCCGCAGTGCCTCGGCCTTGGTGGCCTCACCCATCCAGCCCACCCCCGTGATGCTGTGGCGGTAGGCCTCGATCAGGTTGGCGACCAGGGCCTGCATCCGGGCCTTGTGCGTTTCCGGGAAGTGCCGGGCCACATAGATCTGGCCCACGGCCTCGCCCAGGGCAGCCTCCACCACGGCCACTCCGCGCTTCCAACGGTCCTTGTTGCGGGGCGTGCCGCTGATGGTGGTGCCGTAGAACGCGAAATTCGCGTCAACGAAAGCGGACGACAAGTAGGGTGCAGCGGCATTGATCACGCGCATGGCGAGCCATTCCTGCCACACGGACAACGGTTCGGAGTCCAGGAGCCCGGCGGCACCTTCAAAGAAGGGCGGCGTGCTCACCACGATCTCCTGCCGCTTGTCTCCGTCGATGCCCGCCGCCTCAAACCAGGTGGCAAGGTGGGGGAACAGGGCTGACGCTTCATCCGCGCTCTTCAGGTTGTAGGTCTTCTGCGGATTCCGCAGCGTGACGTTATCCCAGTGGTGTGCCGCGAGCTTCGTTTCGAGCTCCACCACCCGTCCCGCCGCGGCTTCCGCGTCTGCCACGCCGGCAAGGCCGAACATGGTCTGCACATGCGACCGGTACGCGGACACCATGGGCGCGAATTTGTCTTCACGGTAGTAGGACTCGTCCGGAAGCCCCAGGCCGCCCTGGCCGGTGTACAGCAGGACGCGGTCCGGATTTCCCGCGTCGGGGGCCGGGTAGATATAAAAGAGGCCACCCACGTCGGAGCGGAACAGCCGCCCTGCCAGTGCAATGAGGTCGGCGGCGGAGGCCGTGGCGAAGACGTCCGCGAGCCGCTGCCGGATGGGTTCCATCCCCTTGGCCTCCACCGTTTCCTCATCCATGAAGCTGCTGTAGAGGCCACCAATTTTGCGCTCGATCCCGCTGGCCGAACCGGCCTTGGCCGCCGCTTCCTCGATGATGTCCCGGACGGCTATCTCGGAACCGTCCCGCAAGGCGGTGAATGTGCCCTCGAGCGGGCGGTCGTCGGGAATTTCGGTGGCCTTCAGCCAGGCGCCGTTGACGTGCTGGTACAGGTCATCCTGCGGCCGGACCGTGTGATCTATGGTGGAAAGGTCGATCCCCGAAATGGGCACTGAAACTCCTTTGCTGCAGGCTCCATATCCGGGCTCCAGCGCCGGAGAGGTCTGCATGGTGGACTTTACGGACGGTAGTGCCCTTTCATCTTACGCACGCGTGCTACGCTCAGAATGTGCGTGCAGAGCTCCTTCTCCTTAGCTGCCGCGGCGAGGCCCCAGACGCGATCTAGCGCAAGGCCATCCCTCGCTGCGGAGTTTGTGTTGCCCGGCCACCCTTTCAATGAAGATCTCCAGAAAAGGCCCCACGTAATGCGAAACGCACAAAAGCCCTCAGGAATGCCTGCCCACCGGTACACGCCGTTCCAGGACCTGATCAAAGTCGAACTGCCGGACCGCACCTGGCCGGACAAGGTCATCACGAAGGCTCCGCGCTGGTGCGCAGTTGACCTGCGCGACGGCAACCAGGCCCTGATCGACCCCATGAGCCCGGCACGCAAGATGAAGATGTTCGACCTGCTGGTCCGCATGGGCTACAAGGAAATCGAGGTCGGTTTCCCGTCCGCCTCCCAGACCGACTTCGACTTCGTCCGCCAGCTGATCGAGGGCAACCACATCCCGGACGACGTCACCATCCAGGTCCTGACGCAGGCCCGCGAACACCTGATCGAGCGGACGTACGAGTCCCTGGTCGGCGCCAAGCAGGCAATCGTCCACCTGTACAACTCCACCTCGGTCCTGCAGCGCCGCGTGGTGTTCAACCAGGACGAAGACGGCATCCTGGACATCGCGCTGCAGGGTGCGCGGCTGTGCAAGAAGTACGAGGAAACCCTGGGTGATACCCACGTCACCTACGAGTACTCGCCGGAGTCCTTCACGGGAACAGAGCTCGAGTACGCAGTGCGCGTCTGCAACGCCGTCGCTGACGTCTTCGAAGCCTCGGCGGACCGCCAGGTCATCATCAACCTGCCCGCCACCGTGGAAATGGCCACGCCCAACGTGTACGCGGATTCCATCGAGTGGATGAGCCGCCACCTGCATCCCCGCGAGGGCATCATCCTGTCCCTGCACCCGCACAACGACCGCGGCACCGGCGTGGCCGCCGCCGAACTGGGATACATGGCCGGCGCGGACCGTATCGAGGGCTGCCTCTTCGGCAACGGCGAGCGCACCGGCAACGTGGACCTGGTCACCCTGGGCCTGAACCTGCTCGTCCAGGGCATCGACCCGATGATCGACTTCTCCGACATCGACGACATCCGCCGCACCGTGGAGTATTGCAACCAGCTGCCCGTTCCGGAACGGTCCCCTTACGGTGGCGACCTCGTTTTCACGGCGTTCTCCGGCTCCCACCAGGACGCCATCAAGAAGGGCTTCGAGGCCCTGGAACGCGATGCAGCTGCCGCTGGAAAGGACGTGGCGGATTTCACCTGGCAGGTTCCGTACCTGCCCATCGACCCCAAGGACCTGGGCCGCAGCTACGAGGCCGTCATCCGCGTGAACTCCCAGTCCGGCAAGGGCGGCGTGGCCTACCTGCTCAAGAACGAGCACAGCCTGGACCTGCCGCGCCGCGCGCAGATCGAGTTCTCCGGCGTCATCCAGCGGCGCACCGATACCGTGGGCGGCGAGGTCAGCGGAGCCCAGCTGTGGCAGATCTTCCAGGACGAATACCTGCCCTCCGGCAAGGCTGACGGGCAGTGGGGCCGCTACGCGCTCGGTGCCGTCAAGACCGAAACGGACGACGACGGCGGCATGACCCTGCACGCCTCCCTCACCATCGACGGTGTGCAGGTCAGCCGCACCGGCACCGGAAACGGTCCCATCGCAGCGCTGCTGAGCATCCTGCACGAGGATGGCGTGGACGTCCGCGTCCTGGACTACAGCGAGCACGCACTCTCCGAGGGCGGCAACGCCCTGGCCGCCGCGTATGTCGAGGCGGCAGTGGGGGACCGGGTCCTGTGGGGCGTGGGCATCGATGCCAACACCAGCATGTCCGCTTTGAAGGCTGTCATCTCCGCCGTGAACCGCGCCATCCGGGACGCACAGGCCTGACACCTGCCAGCCGTGCCGCCGGGACATCCACCCGGCGGCACAGGTGTGCCCGGTGGGATGGGAAGCCAAGAGGATGGGAAGATAAAGCGTGGCCCAACACTCTTTCGCCTCCCGCGCGTACCGGGATGACGCCGTCGTGCTCCGCACGCACAAGCTGGGCGAGGCGGACCGCATCATCACCCTCTTGACCAAGCATCACGGCCAGGTCCGTGCGGTGGCCAAGGGCGTGCGGCGCACCAGCAGCCGGTTCGGGGCGAGGCTGGAACCGTTCATGGTGGCGGATCTCCAGCTGGTCTCGGGCCGCACCCTGGACATCGTCACCCAGGCCGTGGCCAAGGGAGCGTACGGCGGGAGCATCGCGGCCGATTACGGCCGGTACACGGTTGCCGCGGCCATGACCGAGACCGCGGAGAAGCTGACGGACGTGGACGGCGAGTCCGGCACCGCCCAGTACAACCTGCTGGTCGGCGCCCTGGCCGCCCTCAGCCGGGATGAACACGCACCGGGCCTGATCCTCGATTCCTACCTGCTGCGGGCGCTGACCACCGGCGGCTGGGCGCCCAGCTTCACCGAATGTGCCCGCTGCGGACTGCCTGGGCCCCACACCGCGTTCGCGGCCCCCCTGGGTGGGATGGTCTGCAGCGGTTGCAGGCCTCCCGGCTCACCGGCGCCGGCCCCCGAAACTGTCGTCCTGCTGGCAGCGCTGCTGACGGGCGACTGGGGCACGGCGGACGCATCCCTGCCATTGCACCGCAAGGAGGCCGCGGGTTTGGTCGCGGCCTACCTGCAGTGGCATCTCGAACGAGTCCTCAAATCCCTCAAACATGTGGAGCGAAGCTGACAGTGGCCCTGGGAAAAAAGAACAACGTATCCCGCAAGCGCACCCACCCGGTGGTGGCGCCGTACCCGCATCCTTCCGGGGCCGTGGCGCCGTCCATTCCGGCGGAATTCATCCCCCGCCACGTAGCCGTCGTCATGGACGGCAACGGCCGCTGGGCGAACCAGCGCGGACTGCCGCGCATCGAGGGCCACAAAGCCGGCGAACCAGCGCTGCTGGACGTCATGGCCGGCGCCATCGAACTGGGCATCGAATACGTCAGCGTTTACGCCTTCTCCACGGAGAACTGGCGGCGATCGCCCGAGGAAGTCCGCTTCCTGATGGGATTCAACAAGGATGTGCTGCGGCGCCAGCGGAACCAGCTGGACGAGTGGGGGGTGCGGGTCCGCTGGTCCGGGCGGCGGCCCAGGCTCTGGGGATCTGTCATCCGGGAACTCGAGGAGGCCGAGGAATACACTGCGGCCAACAGCACATGCACGTTGACCATGTGTGTTAATTACGGCGGCCGCGCGGAAATCACTGATGCGGTGTCCGCCATCGCGGCCGACGTCGCCGCCGGACGGTTGAAGCCTAACGCCATCACGGAACGGACCATCCAGAAGTACCTGGACGAGCCGGACCTTCCGGACGTGGACCTCTTCCTCCGCAGTTCCGGGGAGCAGCGGTTGTCCAACTTCATGCTCTGGCAGTCCGCCTACGCCGAGTTTGTCTTCATGGATACGCTGTGGCCCGACGTCGACCGGCGCACGCTGTGGGCAGCCGTGGAAGAGTATGCCCGGCGGGACCGCCGCTACGGGGGCGCAGTCGACGCCGCCCGGCCCGTGGACGCCGTAACCCGGGACCCGGCCTGAACACTCAAGGCCCGGGACGGCTCTCCGCGGGGTAACCGCTGAGCCACGCGGCGAGGTCGCGGTAGGCCTCCTCCCGCACGGCGCGGCGGGACAGCAGGACGTCGTGGATGGCACCCGGGTAGCGGAAGACAGCCACCCGGCGCCCCAGGCCCAGGGCACGCCGGGCTGTCTCTTCGACGTCGATGACCGCATCTGCCTTCATCATCTCCGCAGACCATTCGAGCTGGATGTGGGTACGGTCGGACAGCAGGATGAGCGCAGGCGCGCGGATATCCAGGCGCCGTTCCACCGCGGCATGCCCGGCGAGCACCGCCCGGGCCCACCCGGCCCTGATGGGAAACGAGGCCATGGGCCGCCACACCGGGTCCAGGTTCCATTCCCCGTGCGCTTCCCTGCTCACGCTTTGCCAGTAGCCGGGCATGTCCGGAAGCCGGAACGGGTAGTGCGGGTTGCTTTTCGAGAGCGGATCCACCAAGTACGTTGCGAGGCTGCGGAGGAAGCTGCTGCCCTGCAGTTCAAGCCACGGGGCATTCAGGATCAGGGTACCCAGGGCTTCCGGGTTCCGGTCAGCCCACAGCGCCGCGATGAGGCCGCCCAGCGAGTGCCCCAGCAGGTGCACGGTCGGCGTGACGCCGGGCCCTACGCTCCCTGCCACATCGTCCTTGACGGCCTGGATGGCTGCCGCCAGGTCTTCGTCGTACACGGCAAGGTCGCTGGTGTACCCGGGGGTCTGCCAGGAACGCAGGCTGCGGCCGAATTTGCGCAGGTCCACGGCGTAGAAGGGGAATCCCGCGCGGCTGAGGTATTCGGCCGCTTCCGTCTGCAGGAAGTAGTCGGCCCACCCGTGCACGTAGAGGACCACGTCCATGCGGGAAGGCCTTCCGGCGGGGGAGGGCCCCGGCGCCGGGACGGGGCACCGCACGAGGGTCGCGACGACCCCGCCCTCGTCATCGGGTGCCAGCGGCAGCGTTCGCTGCTGGAACGGGGGGCCAAGGATATCCGCTGTCCACTCGCCGCTGGGTTCCCCGACGGCGTGATGTTCCGCCGTCATGGATGCGGCCCGGGCGGGACTGGCGGAAGGGGAGCGCCGCCATAGGCGGACAGCCAGCGGGCCAGCCTGGCGTAAGCGTCCGCACGCACCGCGGCAGGTGAGAGGAAGACATCGTGCAGCGCGCCGTCGATCCGCTCAATCGTCACCGTCCGGCCGAGCGTGAGGGCCCGGGCGCTGATGGTGTTGACGTCAAGGACCGCGTCCGTGCGGCGCATCTCCTCGGACCAGAACAGGCCGTTCGCGCTGCCGCGGGAGAGCAGGACCAGGATGGGCACATCGATGTTCAGCCCGCGCGCCACCTTGGCGTGCCCGGCCAGCACCGCACTGAGCCAGCCGGCGCGGACGGGGAAGGCCATCGGCGGACGGTACCGTTCATCGAGGGGCCATTCGCCTTCAGCCGCGCTGCTGATCGTGCGCCAGTAGAAGCCGCGCTCGGGCAGCCGCAGTACGGCTTCGGGCCGGATCCGGGCCACCGGTCCCACCATGCCCGAGGCTGCCCGCCGCACCAGGCTGTTGCCGTGCATTTCCAGCCAGGGGCTGTTCAGGATCAGGTGTGACACGCTGCCGGGCCGCCTGCTGGCCCACAGCACGGCCACAAGGCCGCCGGTGGAATGACCCATCAGGGTCAACGGCCCCGCCGCGCCCTCCCGGCTGATAAGGCGGATGGCCTCTTCAATCTCCGCGTCATAGTCGGCCAGGTCCGATACATAGCCGCCCGGATACTCGGGCCGCAGGCTCCGGCCATGGTTGTGCATATCCAGCGCATAGAAGTCGTAGCCCGCCGTCCACCAGAAGCGTGCCAGGTCCACATTGAAGAAGTAGTCGCTCCAGCCGTGGAGGAAGAGGACGGCGCGGCGCGGCTCCCGGGACTGGCCGGCACCGTCCCCGGCCGGGCGGAACCGGACCAGCGTCGCAGTCCGTTCAACGCCGTCGGGGCCTGCCGCAGTGAAGGCATGGGATTCGAACTCCTCACCCAGGATGTCCTGCTGCCAGCCCATGGATTCATGCTAATGCGGACCGCATCCGCTCCGTGTGATTTTGGAACAGGCAGTCGGAGGCGGAAGACTGGAAGCATGCGCGTTTACCCCACTTTCTTCAGGCTGGCCTTTTCATGGATGGACGCCGAGCGCGCCCACAAAATCGGTTTCAAGGGCATCCGGTTCGCGCATGCCTCCGGCGCCGGCAAAATCCTGCAGAAAGTGACGGCTCCGGCGCCGTCGTTGCAGACCACGGCTTTTGGCGTGACCTTCCCGTCGCCGTTCGGGCTCGCCGCCGGCTTCGACAAGGAAGGCCTTGGCATCGAGGCCCTCTCCGAGTTGGGCTTCGGCCACGTGGAAGTGGGTACCATTACCGGGCAGGCCCAGCCCGGTAACGAAAAGCCGCGGCTCTTCCGGCTGGTGAAGGACCGCGCCGTGATCAACCGGATGGGCTTCAATAACGACGGTGCCGCCGCCGTCGCCCCCCGCCTGAAGGCCGCCCGTGCTGCGCTGCAGCGCAGGCACACAGGCGTCCGTCCCGTCATCGGCGTCAACATCGGCAAGACCAAGGCCGTGGAACTTGCCGACGCCGTGGACGACTACCTGGTCAGTGCCCGCAGCCTGGCTCCTGCCGCCGACTATCTCGTGGTCAATGTCAGCTCCCCGAACACGCCCGGACTGCGGCTGCTCCAGGACGTGGAAACCCTCCGCCCGTTGCTCACCGCGGTAGGGCAGGAGGCAGACCGGGCCGCGGGGCGCCATGTGCCCCTGCTGGTGAAGATTGCCCCGGACCTGAGCGACGAGGATATCGACGACGTCGCCCGCCTGGCGCTGGACCTCAAGCTGGATGGCATCATCGCCACCAACACCACCATTGCCCGGACCGGTCTCGGCAGCCCTGCGGGCGAGGTCGAAAAATGCGGGCCCGGCGGGCTTTCGGGCGCGCCCCTGAAGAAGCGGTCGCTGGAGGTGCTGCGGCGCCTGAAGCAGGCAACGGGGGATGCGTTGACGCTCGTGGCCGTGGGCGGCGTCGAAACGGCACAGGACGTCCAGGACAGGCTTGATGCCGGAGCAACACTCGTCCAGGGCTACACGGCATTCCTCTATGAAGGACCGTTCTGGGCGGCCCGCATCAACCGCGCTTTGGCGAAAAACCGTCGGGCGTAGGGACTTCTTAAAGCAGCAAACCCCGGCGGATGATTCCGCCGGGGTTTGCTGTTGCTGCAGCTGGTGCCGTTTGCTCAGGCCGGGTACTGGCCGCGCTTGACCTGGGGCTTGGGAAGGCGCAGTTTGCGGAACTGCAGGGAGCGCATGGAGCCGTACCAGACGGTGCCGCGTTCCACCTCGCCGAATTTTTCCGTGAGCCGCTTACGGAGTTTGCGGGACAGGATGAACACGTCCAGGAATACGGCCAGGAACATGACCCAGAATCCACCCAGGACGTAGATCATCAGGTCGCTCGAAGCAGGCACCACCAGGGATACCAGGACAAAAACCAGGGCTCCGAACATCAGGTATTCGCCGAGGCTGAAGCGGGCATCCACGTAATCGCGGGCGAACCGCTTCTGCGGGCCCTTATCCCGCAGGGGGAGGAACCTCTCGTCGCCGGTGTCCAGCGCCTGGCGCATTTTCTGCCGCTGGTCCTGGATCGCCTGGCGCTCGGCGGCCTTGGACGCCTTGCGGTCCTCCGGCACCAGCGGACGCTTTCGCGCCGCTTCCTGCGCCTTGCGGGTGGGGGTTGGGGCTCCCTTGCCAACAACGCTGCCAGGCTGCGCCGCAGCGTCTGCCGCCTGCCGGTCTACTGATTCCTGCGCCGAGGGCGCTTCCTTTTTACGTCCGAACACCAGAACAGAATACCCTTGCAGGCCGGCGCAGGCCGCCCTCCCGGTCGTGGGCTCCCAGGGGCCGGGATGTGACGGGGGTAATGTTTTCGCCATGACTTCATCACCCCAGGCTGCTGCCTTTAACCCGGCCGGTCCCGTCACCCCGGGCCGGGCAGGACAAAATGTCACGGAAGAACTCCGCGCGTCAATCGATCAGGCCTTTGACCGGACCCTGGCCCGGCTCAAGGAACTCGTCGCCATCCCGGGCATTGCCTGGCCAAGCTTCGAACGGGCGCCGCTGGAACGCAGCGCGGAAGCAGTCGCGGAACTGCTCCGCGCTGCTGGCCTTGAACCGGTGCAGGTCCTCGGTTGCATGAAGGACGACGGCACTCCAGGGGGTCCGGCCGTCGTGGCCCGCCGTCCAGCCGCCGAGGGCAAGCCCACCATCCTGCTCTACGCCCACCACGACGTCCAGCCGGCCGGAGACGAAACGCTTTGGAAGACGCAGCCATTCACCGCAGAGGAGAAGGACGGGCGCCTCTACGGGCGGGGTGCGGCGGATGACAAAGCGGGCATTATGGCCCACATTGCCGCCTACACCGCCGTTTCCGAGGTCCTCGGTGAGGCGCTGGGCCTCGGCGTCACCTTCTTCTTCGAAGGGGAGGAGGAAGCCGGATCACCCACATTCCGTCAGTTCCTCGAAGCCCACCGGGACCTGCTGCGGGCTGACGTCATCGTCGTCGCCGATTCAAGCAACTGGAAGGTGGGCGTTCCCGCGCTCACCACCAGCCTGCGGGGGCTCGTGGACGGCACCGTTGAAGTGCAGGTACTGGAACACGCGGTGCATTCCGGCATGTACGGCGGTCCTGTGCTGGACGCGCCCACGCTGCTGTCCCGCCTGATCGCGACGTTCCATGATGCCGACGGCAACGTTGCCATCGACGGCCTCGTCGCCACGGACCAGGCTGCAGTGGACCTCCCCGAAGCCGACTACCGCGCCGATGCATCCGTGCTCGACGGCGTCCGGCTCGCCGGATCGGGCAGCATCGCCTCGCGCCTGTGGACGAAGCCGGCCCTGTCGATCATCGGTATCGATGCCCCGGCGGTGGCCGTCGCATCCAATACGCTGCTGCCACGGGCCCGTGCAAAATTCAGCCTTCGGCTCGCCCCCGGCCAGGATCCCGCCGCCGCCATGGACGCGGTGCGCCGCCACGTCGAAGCCAACGCGCCGTTCGGCGCCAGGATCATCTTCACGCCGGGGGAGAGCGGCAACCCCTTCCAGACCGATACCTCCTCGCCGGCCGCACAGGTGGCCATGTGGGCCCTCGGCGAGGCCTGGGGTGTCCCGGCCGTCGAAACCGGCATCGGCGGTTCGATCCCCTTCATCGCGGACCTGCTGGAGCTCTATCCGGACGCGCAGATCCTGGTGACGGGCGTGGAGGATCCGGACTCCCGCGCCCACAGCGCCAACGAATCCCTCCACCTCGGCGACTTCCGGAAAGCCATCCTGGCCGAGGCGCTGATGCTCGTGCGGCTGAACAGCCAGGGATTACGGCGCCGGGGGGACTGAAAGCGGCGCGCGGGGAACAAGAGGCGGCCTTCCTTGGTTACGTTAGGAGTTAGAGCTACAAGGCTGTCCCGCGTAGCATGTAGCTATAGCCCGTACCCCAATCCGTAGGGGCTGGCACCGCCAAGGCGGAGCCGCCAGGACCCGTCCTAAGAAGGTAGGCCAATGAGCACCGCAACCAATGAGAACAGCACCGAAACCACCAGCGCTGCCGGCGAGCTGCCGGTTCACGAGGTCAACCTGACCGACGTCGCAGCAGGCAAGGTCCGCAGTCTTCTCGAGCAGGAAGGCCGTACGGATTTGCGCCTTCGGGTTGCAGTGCAGCCCGGCGGCTGCTCAGGACTGATCTACCAGCTTTACTTTGACGAGCGGCTCCTCGACGGAGATGCCGTCCGGGACTTCGACGGCGTCGAGGTTGTCGTGGATAAGATGAGCGTCCCGTACCTCAGCGGCGCAAGCATCGACTTCGAGGACACCATTTCGAAGCAGGGCTTCACCATCGACAACCCCAATGCCGGTGGCTCCTGCGCGTGTGGAGACTCCTTCCACTAAGCCGGTTGTGTCGCCCGGTGTCGGCGCCGTGCCCCCTGCCATGAACATTGGTTGGAGGCACGGCGCCGACATGTGGGCGAAACGCCCGGGGGAGCGGTAAGCTCTACACCGAGTAGTAAAACTTTTAGTGTGCCCGGGGCGCCGATGTGCGCCCGGACAACAGCAACAAGTAGGAAGGGCCGTCTGTGAGTTCGCAGAACCGAACCGGCAGCCGACGCAAAACGATCACAACGATCACTGGCTTGGCTATTGCCGGCGCGTTGGTTTTGACCGGATGTTCGCCAGAGGTAGAGAAGGGGTGGCTGCCCACTGAACGTGGCACCACCAGCAACACCGACCGCATCATGGACCTCTGGGTCAACTCATGGATTGCCGCCCTGGTTGTGGGCATCATTACTTGGGGCCTGATCGTTTGGTGCATTGTGGCCTACCGCCGCCGCAAGGGCACCGTCGGGTTCCCGCGGCAGACCAGCTTCAACCTCCCCCTGGAAGTCTTCTACCTCACCATCCCGCTGTTCATGGTCCTGGTGTTCTTCTACTTCACCGACCGCGACCAGCAAGCCATTGACGACCGCTCCCAGCCCGCCGACGTCGTCGTTGACGTCCGCGGCAAGCAGTGGGCGTGGGACTTCAACTACAAGGCCGGTGACGTCATCGAAGAAGACGTCCACGAGGCCGGCGTCCAGGCGCACCTGACCGGCAACACCATCGACAAGGAACAGCTCCCCACCCTGTACTTGCCGGTTAACAAGTCCGTCGACCTGGAGCTGAACGCACGCGACGTCATCCACTCCTTCTGGGTTCCCGCCTTCCTGCAGAAGCGCGACATGATCCCGGGCAAGACCAACTACATCCGGTTTACCCCCACTAAAGAGGGCACCTACGACGGCAAGTGCGCCGAACTCTGCGGCGAGTACCACTCCGAAATGCTGTTCCGCGTGAAGGTGGTGTCCGAGGCCGAATTCCAGGCCCGCATGGACGACCTGAAGGCCGCGGGCAACACGGGCCTCCTCGGTGTGGAGTACGACCGCAACCCGAACCTGAACGAAATTAAGTAAGGGGAGCGACGTGGCTACGTACACTCAATCCGCACCCACCGGAGTCCTGCCGGCTCCCGTGGTTCCCAAGTCCAAGGGACGCATCGTCGTCAACTGGATCACCTCCACCGACCACAAGACCATCGGGTACATGTACCTGATCGCGTCCTTTGTGTTCTTCTGCCTGGGCGGCGTGATGGCGCTGCTCATCCGTGCCGAACTTTTCGAGCCCGGCATGCAGATCCTGCAGACCAAGGAACAGTACAACCAGCTGTTCACCATGCACGGCACCGTGATGCTCCTGATGTTCGCAACCCCGCTGTTCGCCGGGTTCGCAAACGTCATCATGCCCCTGCAGATCGGTGCACCCGACGTCGCGTTCCCGCGCCTTAACGCCCTGGCGTTCTGGTTCTTCCTCTTCGGCTCCACCATCGCCGTCTCGGGCTTCATCACCCCGCAGGGTGCCGCCTCCTTCGGCTGGTTCGCCTACGCGCCGCTCTCCAACACCACCTTCAGCCCCGGCATCGGCGGGGACCTGTGGGTCTTCGGCCTGGCGTTGTCCGGCTTCGGCACCATCCTGGGTGCGGTCAACTTCATCACCACCATCATCTGCATGCGCGCCCCCGGCATGACCATGTGGCGCATGCCGATCTTCACCTGGAACACGCTGGTCACGGCCATCCTGGTCCTCATGGCGTTCCCGCCGCTGGCAGCAGCGCTGTTCGCCCTGGGTGCGGACCGCCGCTTCGGTGCCCACATCTTCGACCCGGAGAACGGCGGCGCCGTCCTGTGGCAGCACCTCTTCTGGTTCTTCGGCCACCCCGAGGTGTACATCATCGCCCTGCCGTTCTTCGGAATCGTCTCGGAGATCTTCCCGGTCTTCAGCCGCAAACCGATCTTCGGCTACAAGGGCCTTGTCTACGCCACCATCGCCATCGCCGCCCTGTCTGTCACCGTGTGGGCTCACCACATGTACGTCACCGGTTCGGTCCTGCTGCCGTTCTTCGCGTTCATGACCATGCTGATTGCGGTGCCCACCGGGGTGAAGTTCTTCAACTGGATCGGCACCATGTGGCGCGGCTCGCTGACGTTCGAAACGCCCATGCTGTGGAGCATCGGCTTCCTCATCACGTTCCTGTTCGGCGGCCTGACCGGCATCATCCTGGCCTCCCCGCCGCTGGACTTCCACGTCTCCGACTCCTACTTCGTGGTGGCCCACTTCCACTACGTGGTGTTCGGCACCGTGGTGTTTGCGATGTTCGCCGGGTTCTACTTCTGGTGGCCCAAGTTCACGGGCAAGATGCTGAACGAGCGCCTGGGCAAGATCCACTTCTGGCTCCTCTTCCTCGGTTTCCACGGCACCTTCCTCATCCAGCACTGGCTGGGTGTTGAGGGTATGCCCCGCCGCTACGCCGACTACCTGGTGGAGGACAACTTCACCTGGATGAACCAGTTCTCCACGGTTGCCTCCTTCGTCCTGGGTGCCTCGCTCATCCCGTTCTTCTGGAACGTGTACATCACCTGGCGCAACGCCCCGAAGGTTGAAGTGGATGATCCCTGGGGCTTCGGTGCCTCGCTGGAGTGGGCCACGTCCTGCCCGCCGCCGCGGCACAACTTCACGTCGCTGCCGCGCATCCGGTCCGAGCGTCCCGCCCTGGACCTGCACCACCCGGAGCTCCGCCAGGTCCACACCGCTGAGAATCCCGCTCCTGCAGCCCAGGTTCTGGGCAACGCCGACCAGAAGGACACCGCACAGTGAAAATCGAATCCTGGATCTTTGGCGCCGGAGTCTTCTTCTTCGTCCCCGTAGCCCTGGTATACGGCTTCCTGACCAACTGGGGCGAATGGGTCGGCATCCTGGGCATCCTCCTGGTCGGCGGCCTCGCCGGCATGATCGGCGGATACCTCGGTTTCACCGGCAAGCGCGTAGGACTCCGCCCCGAGGACCGCAGCGATGCTGAGATCCACGAGGGTGCCGGCGAGCAGGGCCACTTCAGCCCCTGGAGCTGGTGGCCGCTGGTCCTCGGCCTCGCCTGCGCAGGCGGATTCCTCGGCCTGGCAGTCGGCTGGTGGATCCTCTACATCGCCGCTGGCCTCGCCGTCGTGGCGCTCATCGGCTGGGTTTACGAGTACAGCCGCGGAGACCACGCCCACTAGGCAAGCAGTCTCATAAGAACGACGTCGGGCCCCACCTCAGGTGGGGCCCGACGTCGTTTGTGTTCCAAGCCAGCGACGCGGCTAGGTAGCGGTCAGCCTCGGCGGCCGCTATGCCGCCCCCTGAGACTCCAGGAGATTGGCAAGGGCCCGAAGGACATCGCGGGCCTCCTGATGGCTTGCAGGCCCATCCAGGGCGGTGTCGCTGATGCCCAGTTCCACCTCGCAGCCGTGGTGGAAGTCAGCCGTCATGACCTGGAGCAGCGACCGGGCATCCACGCCGCTGATGCCAGCCTTGGCGATGGTGACAGGCAAGCCGGTGTCGGTGACCGCCCGGACGAACACGGCAGCGGGCCGGGCGTGCAGCCCGACAGAGGCCGTAACCACGGCCTTGTGTGTTGGCAAAGGGGACTCCTTCGTCGCGACGGCCCCATCCGTCGGTACTGATTTTTTTCCTGACCAAATATATCGGCCCATCACAGTCGCCACCCAACCAGTGCCGTGGCCGGACAGAGCTGGTCTAGACCTGACCTAAAATGGAAGGGGAAATTCGACGGCAGGGAGAGACCATGGCGGCGGGCGCTAAGGCCATCAAGGGCGAGATTGACCGCACCAGCGGAACGTCCATCTATATCCAGCTCCGGGAAATCCTGCGGGCCTACATTGCTGAGTCGTGCCCTCCCGGCAGTGCGCTCCCGTCCGAACGCGACCTCGCCGAGCGCTTTGGGCTTGCCAGGATGACCGTTCGGCAGGCAATTGACGCGCTGGTGGGCGAAGAGGTCATCGAGCGTGTGGTGGGACTGGGCACGTTCGTCCGCCGGCCCAAAGTGGACCTGCAGGTCAAACTGACCTCGTACAGCGAGGAGATGCAGCGCCGTGGCATGGTCCCGGCGGCAAAGGTGCTGAGTTTCGAACAGATCGGCGCCAGCGCGTTCCTTGCGCGAGAGCTTCAACTCGACGAGGGAACTCCGTTGGTCCGCTTCCGCCGGCTGCTCCTGGCGGACGGGGAACCCATGAGCGTGGATGAAAATTTCATTCCCGCGCACCGTGTTCCCGGACTCCTGGATGGCGAGCCTCCCACATCCCTGTACAACGTGCTCAGCGAGCAGTTCGGGCTGGTGATGGAGTGGGGCGAGGACATGATCGAGGCCACGGCCGCTTCGCCCTCCACTGCCCGGCTCCTCAATGTCGAGGTGGGGTCTCCGCTGCTGAAGATCCAGCGGCACGCGTTCGTGGCGCGGGCGATGGTGGACTACTCCGTGTCCTACTACCGGGCGGACCGGTACAAGCTCTGGGTGCCGCTGCAGCGGCCGGGGGCGCGGCGGGCCCGCAACCACTAGGGCGGGCGCTTCCCAACCCGTCACAGCCCGCAGGGGGCTGTGACGGGTTGCTGCAGCTGGGAAACAGAAGAGGCCCGGTCCATATGGACCGGGCCTCTTCTGTATGTGGAACCTAGTGGGACAGGCTCTTGGCTCCCTCGGGAGCTTCGACCGCTGCGTGGCCGTGGCCGTGTGCGGCCTCAAGCTCGGCAGGGGTTGCCGGGGCAACCCGGTCCTCGAAGAACCACTTGGAGAGGAGCGCGCGGCGCTTCTCCTTCCGGGTCACCACGCCGTGTTCATTCGGAATCGCCGGAATGACTTCCGGTGACTCGAAGCCCACCAGCTTGTAGCGCTTGTACTCATCCAGCGGTGCGTGGACCTCGATGAATTCACCGTGGGGCAGACGCACGATGCGGCCCGTCTCACGTCCGTGCAGTGCGATTTCACGGTCCTTGCGCTGGAGTGCCAGGGCAACGCGCTTGGTGACGATGAACGCAATGATCGGCCCGATGAAGAACAGTGCACGCAGCCAGTACGTGACGTCGTTCAGGGAAACACCGAAGTGGGTTGCAATGAGGTCGGATCCAGCTGCTGCCCACATCACGCAGTACCAGACGAAGCCGGCCATGCCGATCGCGGTGCGGGTGGGGGCGTTGCGGGGACGGTCAAGCACGTGGTGCTCACGGTCGTCCTTGGTGACCCAGCGTTCGATCCACGGGTACATGAACATCACGGTGAACAGGATGCCCGCGGGGACTAGGGCCGGCAGCAGGACGTTGAACGAGAAGATGAAGCCGAACCAGTTCTGCTCAACCTGCCAGTCACCGAATGTGCCCGGCATCAGGCGCAGGGCGCCGTCGACGAATCCGATGTACCAGTCAGGCTGGGTACCGGCGGAAACGGGGGAGGGATCGTAGGGTCCGTAGTTCCAGATCGGGTTGATGGTGAAGAATCCGGCCATCAAGGCCAGGACACCGAAGACGATGAAGAAGAACCCACCGGCCTTGGCGGCGTAAACCGGACCCAGGGGGTAGCCCACAACGTTGTTGTCGTTGCGGCCCGGGCCGGGGTACTGGGTGTGCTTGTGAATGACCACCATGAACAGGTGCAGCACGATCATGAGCAGGATCAGGGCCGGCACCAGCAGGATGTGCAGCATGTACAGGCGACCGATAACTGCCGTGCCCGGGAACTCGCCGCCGAACAGGAAGAACGAGATGTAGGTACCGATAACCGGAATGGACTTGATGACGCCGTCGATGATGCGCAGGCCGTTGCCGGAGAGCAGGTCATCAGGGAGCGAGTAGCCAGTGAAGCCGGCTGCCATGGCCAGGATGAGCAGCACGCCGCCAACAACCCAGTTCATTTCGCGCGGCCGGCGGAATGCGCCGGTAAAGAACACGCGGAGCATATGCACGGCGATGGAGGCCACGAAAAGCAGTGCTGCCCAGTGGTGGACCTGGCGCATGAACAAGCCGCCGCGGATATCGAAGGAGATGTTCAGCGAGGAACTGTAGGCCACCGACATCTCGACGCCCTTGAGGGGCACGTAGGAACCCTCGTAGTGCGTCTCCGCCATGGACGGATCAAAGAAGAACGTCAGGAAGGTACCCGAGAGCAGCAGGATGACGAACGAGTAGAGAGCCACCTCACCGAACATGAAGGACCAGTGGTCCGGGAAGACCTTGCGGCCGAACTCCCGAAGGATTCCAGAGCCGCCAACACGTGAGTCGACGAAGTCGGTAAACCGGCCTGTCTTGGTTTTGGCGACGAAAGCGGGCTCAGCTGTTGATGCTGCGCTCATGCATATCACGCTCCCAGTAACTTGGTCCTACGGGTTCTTTGAAGTCGCTGGTAGCGACCAGGTAGCCCTCGTCGTCAACCGCGATGGGCAGCTGGGGGAGAGGCCGGCTGGCGGGGCCGAAGATCACCTTGCACTCCTGCGTGAGGTCAAAGGTGGACTGGTGGCACGGGCACAGCAGGTGGTGCGTCTGCTGCTCGTACAGTGCAACAGGGCAGCCGACGTGGGTGCAGATCTTGGAGTAGGCAACGATGCCGTTGTAACCCCAGTCCTCGCGGCCCTCGGAGGGGTTCAGTGAGGCTGGGTCCAGACGCATGAGCAGCACAACGGCCTTGGCCTTTTCGTTGAGCTTGCCCTCGTGGAGTTCGTTCAGCCCTTCCGGAATGACATGGAATGCCGAACCGATGGTGACGTCCGCAGCCTTGATGGGGGTGCCATCGGGGTCGCGGGCGAGGCGCTTGAGCTTGCCGTCCTGCGGAGCCCACATGGTGTGGGCCAGTTTGTCGTCAGGACGCGGTCCCAGGTCGCCGAAAATTGCGACAGCGGGCCACGGAGCGAGTGCCACAGCGCCCAGCAGGGAGTTGCGGATCAGTGGGCGGCGCTTGATGCCGGTCTCCTCGACGATGTCGTCGACGATGCGGACAGCAGCCTTCCGGTCCTCTTCGTAGCGGATCGCGTGGCGTTCCTCGGAGACCTCGTGATCGGGCATCAGGGCCTTGGCCCAGTGAACGATGCCGGTGCCGATGCCGAGCATCGCGAACGCGGTGCCAAGGCCAAGCAGCATGTTCTGGAGCCGGATGGTGCCGATGGTGGATTCATCGCCACCCAGATCGATGGCGAAGTACGCCACCAGGAAGATCAGGGTTCCAACAACAGAGATGCCAAAAAGTAAGGCGACCTGCCGTTCTGCCCGCTTTGCGGCCTTCGGGTCCGTGTCAGCCAGGCGCAAACGGTGCGGAGGAAGCCCAGGGTCCTGGAACTTCTCCACCTCATTCTGACCAGCCGTAGCTACGGTGCCCGAGTGGTTCGGACTGCCGTCACTATGGTTGCCCATAATTCGCCTCATCCTTCTCTCGTCCCGGCGGTTGCCGGGTTAGTTTCTAATATCAACCTGCTGATTGCAGCAGTAATTCTTTGGCCTTGGCCGGACGTCAGGACGTACGGGAGGTCAGCCAGATGGTGAACGCGATGATCACGCCAAGGCCAGCAACCCACACAAACAGGCCTTCTGCAACCGGACCCAAGGACCCGAGTTCTGCGCCGCCGGGGGAGCCGGTGGTTTCGATCTGCTTCAGGAAGGTGATGATGTCGCGCTTGTCTTCGGGAGTGATGTTCGAGTCACTGAATACCGGCATGTTCTGCGGGCCGGTGACCATGGCCTCGTAGATGTGCTTGCCGGAAACGTCAGCCAGGGCGGGAGCAAACTTACCCCTGGTCAGCGCGCCACCTGCTGCTGCCGCGTTGTGGCACATGGCGCAGTTGACGCGGAAGAGCTCACCACCCTCTGCGGCGTTGCCGCCTTCGTCAAGCAGGTGCTCCTCAGGAACTGCCGGGCCGGCTCCCAGGGAGGCAACGTATGCTGACAACTGCTGGGTCTGCTCATCGTTGAACTGGACAGGCTTCTTGAGCGCCTGGGGGCCGTTCATCTGCATCGGCATGCGGCCGGTCCCCACCTGGAAGTCAACTGCAGCGGCCCCTACGCCCACCAGGGAGGGACCATCCTGGGTTCCACTAGCACCGAAGCCGTGGCACGTGGCGCAGTTGGCGTCAAACAGCTTGCCGCCTTCTTCGACGTCGTTCGCGCTGTAGGTGGTGGTGGAAGCCTTGGCCTCGTTGACTGTGGTGGCGACGGCGTACAGCCCACCCGTGAGGAGGAGCCCCATCAGGAGCAGCGCTATTGCTGCAAGTGGGTGACGCCGCTTTTGTGAGAGTGCCTTCACGTGGTGGTTCCTTTAGTCGTTCCTGCGCCGGCTCCGGGAGCCGCTACCTGAAATTCTGCCTCTTGTAGAAAAAGAATCAAAGCTGGCTACTTGAGTACGTAGATGACCAGGAAAAGGCCGATCCACACAACGTCCACGAAGTGCCAGTAGTAAGAGGTGACGATCGCCGACGTTGCTTCGAAGTGCCCGAACTTCTTCGCGGCAAAAGCCCGGCCCATGATGAGCAGGAAGGCGATGAGCCCGCCGATCACGTGGAGGCCGTGGAAGCCGGTGGTCATGTAGAAGGCAGAGCCATAGGCGTTGGAGGAGAGCGAGACGTGCTCGGAAACGAGCATGGCGTACTCGGTGGCCTGGCCGGCGACGAAGAACGCACCCATAAGGAACGTCAGGAGGAACCATTCGTTCATTCCCCAGCGGGAGAACTGGAATGCACCCCCGGTCCGGCGCGGCTGGAGCCGCTCAGCGGCGAAGACGCCCATCTGGCAAGTGAAGGAACTGGCCACGAGGACGATCGTGTTGGCGAGCGCGAAGGGGAAGTTGAGCTTGGCTGTCTCGTCCGCCCACATTTGCGCGCTGGTGGAGCGCAGGGTGAAGTACATGGCGAAGAGACCGGCGAAGAACATCAACTCGCTGGACAGCCACACGACGGTTCCAACGGAAACCATATTTGGGCGGTTCAGCGTGGGGTGCGCCGGGGTACTGGGGGCATGGGTCGCAGATGTCACATAGACATTATGTCTGTAAAAGTCCGTGCTGCCCAACGCAAACCGCCTTTTCGAGGGACTTTTTCTACAAAGACGCGAATTCGCTGCGAAAAGTTCCCGCGCCCGTTCACATTGGTCAGCCCGCAGCTTCCCTCGATAGCATCAGGAGGTGACTTCACAGGCTTCCGCAGCGTCCGCCAACTCGTGGCCCCGGCTCATCTCGTCCTTGATCAGCGGCAGGGACCTTACGGCGGACAACACGTCCTGGGCGATGGACACCATCATGTCCGGGGAGGCCTCTCCGGCGCAGATCGCGGGTTTCCTGGTTGCCCTCAGTGCCAAGGGTGAAACCGTCGAGGAGCTTTCGGGACTCGTGGATGCCATGCTGGCGCACGCCAACCGGGTGACGATTACCGGCGAAAAGCTGGACATCGTCGGCACCGGTGGTGACCAACTTAACACGGTTAACATTTCCACCATGGCGGCCCTGGTGGCTGCCGGTGCCGGTGCCAAGGTGGTCAAGCACGGCAACCGGGCGGCGTCGTCGACGTCGGGATCCGCGGACGTGCTGGAGGCGCTCGGGGTCCGCCTCGACCTGTCCATCGAGCAGGTGGCGCGCAATGCCGAAGAGGCAGGAATTACGTTCTGCTTCGCCCAGGTGTTCCACCCGTCCTTCCGCCACACCGCGGTGCCGAGGCGGGAGCTGGCGATTCCCACGGCGTTCAACTTCCTGGGCCCGCTCACCAACCCGGCACGGGTGCAGGCTTCCGCCGTCGGGGTTGCCCATGCCCGGATGGCGCCGCTGGTTGCGGGGGTGCTTGCCCGGCGGGGGAGCCGGGGGCTTGTGTTCCGCGGAAATGACGGACTCGACGAGCTCACCACCACCGGTCCGTCCACGGTGTGGGAAATCCGCGACGGCGCGGTGAACGAACTGACGTTTTCGCCGCAGGATCTTGGGATCAGCCTGGCGACAGTGGAGCAGCTGCGCGGCGGGGACGCGCAGGCGAATGCGGCTGTGGTGCGGGAAGTCCTGGCCGGCAAGGAAGGTCCCGCCCGTGATGCAGTGCTGCTCAATGCGGCGGCGGGGCTCGTGGCCTTCGACCGTCGCGCGGAGGGGCCGTTCCTGGACCGGATGCAAAAGGCCTACGCCAGGGCCGCAGAATCCATCGATTCCGGTGCCGCCGCTACAGTGCTTGACAAGTGGGTGGCCCTCACCAGGGCCTAGGCTCCTACTGCTCGAAGCCGAGCGAGAACGCCGCGTCCAGGTCGTGCTGCGAGTAGGCGCGGAACGCGATGTGCGTGGTGGTATGAACCACGGCAGGAACCTTTGAGAGCTTGTCGGCGATGACATCTGCCAGGTCCTCATGCTGCCGGACCCGCGCAACGGCGATCAGGTCCCATTCGCCCGTGACCGAATAGACCTCGCTGATTCCCTCAATCGCCGAGATCTCCTCCGCCGTCTCGGGAATACGGGCAGCGTCGGTCTTGATCAGAACGAATGCGGTGATCACGTTGAACCCCTCCGGATCAGTTGCGCCGCGGCAGGGCCCGGCAGGCTTGTCAGTGCTGCCAGCCTATTACATCCGCGGGCGGCGCCTGTCCGGCTGGTCCAGGGTTATTTTTTCCGGCGGCGGATGCCCGCGAGGATCAGACGGTAGCCCACGAGGAGAACGCCAAGGCTCAGCAGCGCCACAATAACGAAGGGGAGTACCACCCTCTGGCCTGTGACGGCCCGTAGCAGCATGCCGCCAACCAGGCTCCCAAGCCACACCGCCAGGCCGCTGCGCACCGACAGGGGATCCCGCCATGCCCGGGCCGCCAGCCATCCAGCTGCCGCCCCTGCCAGGAACGGCCACGCCGTCAGCAGTACGCCGGAGACCACATCTCCGCGCTGGTGCGCGTCACGGCCGATGGCGGCGAAGACCAGAATCAGCAGCAGATCCGTTACAGCGGTTCCCGCCGCCAGGCTGGCCAAGGAAGGCTTGGCTGGCTTCACATTCCGGAAACTCATGGTTTCGACCTTAGCGTCCCGTTCCCGCGCGGGGCGATCCGGATTAGGCTCAAGCCGGAAGGGAGCAAACAATGCCGGGTCGTGTCGGAACCTGCCTCTGGTTCGAGAACCAGGCGGAAGAAGCCGCAAAGTTCTACGTCAGCGTCTTCGATGATTCGAAAATCATCAACGTCTCACGTTTTGGCGAGGGAGGTCCGGGGGCAACGGGTGAGGCAATCGCCGTCGACTTTGAACTGGAAGGGCGTCCGTTCACGGCATTGAACGGGGCCCGGGGGTCCAGCTTCACCGAAGCCGTGTCCTTCGTGGTGGACTGCGAGGACCAGGTGGCCGTGGACCGGTACTGGACGGCGCTGACGGATGGCGGCTCGGAAAGCATGTGCGGCTGGCTGAAGGACCGGTACGGGGTGTCCTGGCAGGTGGTGCCGTCCGTCCTTCCATCGCTGATCGCTGGACCGGACCCAGAGGGCTCACAGCGGGCTATGCAGGCCATGCTGGGTATGCGGAAACTGGACATCGCCGAACTTCAAAAGGCCTACGCGGGCTGAAGAATGACGGTTCCCACGCGCCGCGCTTGCTGCAGGCGGTGCCGGCAGGGGAGGGGCATGGAAGTCCGGCCACCTTTGGAGGTTGTGTGAACAAGCCGCTTTGGATCTGCTGCCTGGTGGGTGCTGCAGTGGGCATTACCCTGGGGCTGGCAGTCTTCGACAGCCCGGTTGTGGGCTTCGCGGTGGGCCTGGGACTTGGGGCCATGGTGGGTGCCGGAATAGGTACCAGGCAGGAGTAGCGGCTGGCAGTTTCCGGTTTCTTTGAAGGAAGCAGCGATTCGATGCTGCTTTCCATGAAGCGCTGAGTCCGCCGGTCACCAGGCGGTCCACGAGAGCGGTGGATTAGAACTACTTGACATAATGTAGATTATCGGCGCTTTCGGGAGCCGGGCGAAAGGGGGCCTGAAGCCTCTGAGCTTCAGTCCATCCGGAGCCGTCGGTCCGAGCAATTCCGCAGGTCAGCGGCACCCACCATTGTCTTAATGTGGGGCCTCGTTAAGAATGGGTCAATGACGGTCTATGTGCGATCACTCGAAACTGCGGTCCCTAAAACCATGCTGGTCCAGTCTGAAGCCCGTGACGTATTTGCCGCCCAGCCAGGCCTCACGAGGTTGGGTTCGCGGCTGGTCAGCACCTGCTTTGACTCGGCCGCCATCGATACGCGGTTCACAGCCGTCGAGGAACTGACCAACGACTTCCGCTCAGACGACCCGCAGTTCTACGACCCATCGTCGGGCCTTCTGCTCAACCCGAGCACCAAGGTCCGTAACGAGATCTTCGCCCGTGAGGCCACCAAGCTGTTCGTGGAAGCCGCCCGGGCAGCCCTGGACTCCGCCCCTGAACTCGATTTACTTGACATAACTCACCTCGTGACCGTCTCCTGCACGGGTTTCTTCAATCCTGGCCCGGACTACAAGATCGTCCGTGAGCTTGGCCTGGATCCGGCAGTCCAGCGCTACCATCTTGGATTCATGGGCTGCTATGCCGCCTTTCCAGCACTTCGCGCTGCGAAACTCTTCTGCGAGGCTGACCCGAACGCCGTGGTCCTGGTGGTGTGCGCCGAACTGTGCTCCCTGCACGTCCGGACGTCGAACGACCCCGACACCATCATGGGTTCGGCACTGTTTGCTGACGGTGCAGCCGCCGCTGTGGTCACCGCCCGGCCGGACGCGGCGGAAAACGCACTCCTGCAAGTGGACCACTTTGAGACGGTCCTCACGCCGGTTGGCGAGGACTCCATGGCCTGGAACATCGGCGACAACGGGTTCGAGATGGTCCTCGGAAACTACGTCCCGCACATTATTGACGACCACATCGTGGCAGCACTGCAACCACTCCTGGCGCGTGAGCCTGAACTGGCAGCACTCCCCTACACGTCCATCCAGCACTGGGGAATCCATCCGGGCGGGCGGAGCATCCTGGACAAGGTCCAGTCCCGGCTCGGCCTGACGGACCCACAGCTGGTGCCCGCGCGCGAAGTCCTGCGGAACTACGGCAACATGAGCAGCGCCACTGTGCTCTTCGTCCTCAGACACATCCTTGAGCAGGACGGACAGCCACAGGACGGTGCCGGCGGCGGCCGTATCTGCTCCATGGCATTCGGGCCCGGCCTCACGGTGGAGACGGCCCTGTTCACGAAATTGCGGCAGGCACCTGCGGACGCCACCGCATTGCAGGGCGTTCGGACCGCGGAGATCCGGCAACCGCTGGAAGCGGAAGCCCCGGTGGCCTGACCGGCGTGGATTTCCTGATGCGGGAGCGCGACACCACGGCAGTGGAGCTCATGGACCTGCCTGACTGCGACCCCCGCCGGCTGGACAACACCTACCGCCAGTTCGGCGTCGTCAACCGGGTCCTCAGCGGCTGGCAGCGGCTCTACCGGCGGGAGCTCCGTCCCTTGCTGGCGGCACAACCGATCCGGCTCCTGGACATTGGCTCGGGCGGCGGCGACCTTGCCGTCCTCCTGGCACGCTGGGCCCGGCGCGACGGGCTCACCCTCACCATCACAGGAATTGATCCCGACCCCCGCGCAGCTTCCTTCGCTCAGAAGAGGCCCTCCGTGCAGGGCGTCGAATTCCGGCAGGCGCACAGTGCGGACGAGGTTGCCGGGGGCCGGACGTATGACGTGGTGATCTCCAACCATGTCCTCCACCACCTCCCGGCAGAGGAGTTCCAGGTCTTGCTGGCACACTCGGAGGTGCTCGCCGGGAAAAAGGTCCTGCACAACGACCTCCGCCGAAGCCCCGCAGCCTTCACCCTGTTCGGCGTAGCGGCCCTCCCCTTTGCCGGCTCCTACATCCGCGTGGACGGGCTGACCTCGATCCGCCGAAGCTACACTCCTGCTGAACTTTCCGCCCTCGCTCCCCCGGGCTGGACCGTGGAACGCAGCGCGGCCTTCCACCAGGTCCTCGCCTACCGCCAGGGCTGACCATGGCGGTGGATGTTGTGGTGGTGGGCGGCGGCCCGGTGGGCCTGTACCTTGCGGCGGCGCTTCTCCAGCAGGGCATCAGCGTCCGGGTGCTTGAGCGGCGGCAGTCGCGGGACCTCCACACGCGCGCCATCGGCATCCATCCGCCGGCGCTCTCTGCCCTGGATGAGGTCGATGTGGCCTCCGCCCTGGTGCGGGAAGGCGTACCGATCCGGACGGGGATGGCGGTCAGCCGGGGAAGGACGTTGGGCGTCATGGCGTTCGACGGCGTCTCGGACACCTTCCCGTTCGTGCTGGCACTGCCCCAGTTCCGGACCGAGCAACTGCTGGAGGAACGCCTCCGTGCCCTGGATAGCGACGCGCTGGTGCGGGGCGTGGAAGCCACGGCGGTGAACGACGACGGCGGCCGCGTCACGATAGAGGTCCAGCGGGCTCCGGGTACCCCGGCAGGAGCCACGTCATTCAGCGCTTCCATGGTAGTGGCTGCAGACGGCGCACGGTCCAGGTTCCGGGACCTCCTGGGCGTTCCGGTACAGAGGAAGACGTATCCGGACCACTACCTGATGGGGGATTTCGCCGATCCCGGCCGGCACGGGGACATGGCGGTCCTCTTCCTGGAGCGCGGCGGGATTGTCGAGTCGTTTCCCCTCCCGGGCGGCGTCCGGCGCTGGGTGGTGCGCCTGGGCCGGCCAGCAGGAGATGCAGGGGCGCCGCACCTTGTCAGAATGGTGGGGCAGCGCACCGGCATCCTACCCGACGCCGGCACCAACAGCATGTTCAGCGCGTTCAGCGTCCGATCCACCCTGGCGCTTCAAACAGTAGTGGGACGGACCGTGCTGCTCGGCGACGCCGCCCATGAAATCAGTCCCATCGGAGGCCAGGGCATGAATCTGGGCTGGCTCGACGCCCAGGCCCTGGTTCCGCTCCTCTGTGAAGCCGTCGCAGGAGGGCGTACCGATACCGGCTTCAAGCAGTTCGAGGCGGACCGGCGCCGGGCTGCGCTGCTGGCCCGCCGACAGTCAGAGATCAACATGCTGCTGGGGCGCCCGCTGCCGCCGCCCCTGCTGCACCTGCGGAATTCGGCCATCAGGGCCGCAGCGTCAACGTCGGCCGTGAATGCGTGGGTGGCTCGGCGGTTCACCATGCAGGAGGAACGGCTGCACCCCGGCGGCTCCGTCCAGGCTCACCGGAAGCAGCAGTCATAACTGTCCCGGCTGACGATCAAGCCGTCGCTGACTTCGAACACGGACGACGTCCTTGCCCGGATGGTTTCCCCTGCATCCCAATACCGGAGGTCCATCAGCACCGTGGCGGACCAGTCCGCTTCCACGGCTACCCGGCCCTCCTCGCAGGTGGTGCGGCGGACGGCGAACTTCTGGTCCCGCACAACTGTGGCGCTCTGGTCTGTGCCGGCCAGGACCTGAGCCATGGCATCGACAGTAGCAAGCCGCCCGCTTTCCCGGTCCCCAGTAGGCTTTCGTTATGACCCCAAGCACGCCCGGGACCGCCATGAACGACGAACAGATCCGTGAACTTGTGGAGCGTATCCTCTCGGCCGGCATGATGCCGCCCATCGTCCAGGCGGGCCATCCGGCCCTGCGCCAGCGCGCGGCCACCTACAACGGGCAGCTGCCCGCGGAGCAGCTGGCCCGGCTGATCGAGCTCATGCGCCAGGTCATGCACGAGGCGCCGGGGGTGGGGCTGGCAGCGCCCCAGCTTGGCATACCCCTTCAAATTGCGGTCCTCGAAGACCTGTACGACGTCGACCCGGAGGCGGCCGCCCTGCGCAACCGGAGCCCGCTGGAGTTCCTGGCGATCCTCAATCCCCGCTATACGCCGCAGGGCAGCGGAACCGCCGCTTTCTATGAAGGGTGCCTCTCCCTGAACGGGCTCCAGGCCGTGGTGGCCCGCCCGGACAACGTGCTCCTTGACTATGAAACGCCCGACGGCGCGGCAGCGCAGCGCCAGTTCGCCGGCTGGCAGGCCAGGATCGTGCAGCACGAAACCGACCACCTCAACGGAATCCTCTACATCGACAGGGCCCAGCTGCGGTCCTTGAGCAGCAACAGCGAATACGCGGCACACTGGGCTGCGCCCGGAATCAGCAGGGCCCGGGAGGGCCTCGGCTTTGACGACCGGCCGGCTGGCATCAGCATCAGTTGACGGTCCCGGCCGGATGGACCGGCCGCCTAAGATGGTGCAATGCCCCCTGCATCGGACCTTCCCCTGCTGTGCCCGGTCTGCGCGGCTCCGTTGACCTTTGCCGCCGCCCAGCCGCCGAAACCAGGAAGGCTCGCTTGCGCGTCACGGCACAGTTTCGATGCCGCCCGGCAGGGTTACTTCAACCTGCTGGTCGGAAAGGGCACCGCCTTCGAGGCTGATTCCGCCGCGATGGTGGATGCCCGCTTCAACTTCCTTGGCCGGGGCCACTACCGGCCGCTGGCGCAAGCCGTGGCGGCCGCCGTCGTGCCCGTCCTGTCCGACGACCGGGCAGCCGTGCTGGACTCGGGCACCGGAACAGGGCACTACCTGCGCGAGCTGCTGGACACCGCCGCCGCTCAGGGCCGGACAGTGGCTGCCGCAGGGCTGGACATTTCCAAATTCGCCCTGCGCCGCGCCGCCCGGCTCAACCCCGAAGCCGTCAACCTGGTCTGGGATATCTGGCAGCCGCTGCCGTTGGCGGCCAACTCTGTTGACGCCGTCACGGTAATCTTTGCGCCCCGCAACGCTGCCGAGTTCGCGCGTGTGCTCCGGCCCGGCGGGCGCCTGGTGGTGGTCACCCCGCGCGAGGGCCACCTTGCCGGCATCGCAGCTCTGGCAGGCATGCTCGCCATCGAGGAAGGCAAGGACGCCCGGCTGGCTGCCGCCATGGCGCGGCACTTCGAGGTGGAGGAAAGCTCCGACGTCGACATTCCGCTTGCACTCAACCACCAGGAAGCAGCGGACCTGGCATTCATGGGACCGGCAGGCCATCACACAAGCCGGGATGCCATCGCCGTCCGCCTTGACGGCAACCACGAGCCCTTCCAGGCCGAGGCGAAGTTCCGGCTGATGGTCTTCCGGCCCAGGCTGCCCGCCGGCACGTAACGACTTGGCCACTATCGCCTCTGCCGTCTGCATGACCCAGCCCACAGGCCGGGGCCCCGGACTAGGATAAGAAGACAGGTACCGAAGGGCCCGCGACGGCGCCCGGGTCCAAGGGGGCGGCAGTGTTCGAATGGTTGGGGGAAAACTGGTGGGCCCTGTGGCTCACGGCTTTCCTGGCATTTGCAGTGGTCGAGATGATCACGCTTGACCTGTTTTTCATCATGCTCGGCGGCGGTGCCCTGGCTGCCCTGGTAGCCGACTTTGCCGGTGCTGACGGCTGGCTGCAGATCGTGGTTTTCTGCGTGGTGTCCCTGCTCATGATCGCTTTCGTCCGTCCGGTGGCGCTGTCCCACTTGAAGAAGGGCCCCGCAGAGCAGCGTTCCAACGTCGACCGGCTGATCGGCGAGCAGGCAGTGGTGATGGAGGCCGTGACGTCGGACGGCGGCCTGGTAAAAATCGGCGGCGACATCTGGAGCGCGCGTTCTGAGGCCGGCGTTCTTCACGCCGGACAAAAAGTGGTGGTGGCTGCGATCGACGGCGCCACGGCTGTAGTTTCGGTGCCACCCGCCAGCGGCACGTCCTGACACAGCAATATCAATTGGGGAACAAGGGAGACGCATGGAAAACGCAGGAGGAACGGCTTTGGCCGTCGTGCTGGTAGTCCTGATCGTGTTTGTGATCATCGTCCTGGTGCGGGCGGTCCGGATCATTCCGCAGGCCCGGGCCGGCGTGGTGGAGCGGCTCGGCAAATACCAGCGCACGCTGAATCCGGGGCTGACCATCCTCATCCCCTTCGTGGACCGGCTCCTTCCGCTGCTGGACCTCCGCGAGCAGGTGGTGTCGTTCCCGCCCCAGCCGGTGATCACCGAGGACAACCTGGTGGTCTCGATCGACACGGTCGTCTACTTCCAGGTCACCGACCCCCGTGCCGCCACCTACGAAATCGCCAACTACATCCAGGCGGTGGAGCAGCTCACCACCACCACGCTCCGTAACGTGGTGGGCGGATTGAACCTCGAAGAGGCGCTCACGTCGCGTGACCAGATCAACGGCCAGCTCCGCGGCGTCCTGGACGAGGCCACCGGCCGCTGGGGGATCCGCGTCTCGCGCGTTGAACTCAAGGCGATCGATCCGCCCCACTCCATCCAGGACTCGATGGAAAAGCAGATGCGCGCCGAGCGTGACCGACGCGCAGCCATCCTGACGGCCGAGGGTACCAAGCAGTCTGCCATCCTGACGGCAGAGGGCCAGCGGCAGGCTTCCATCCTTGCCGCGGAAGGTGACGCCAAGGCCGCTATCCTTCGCGCCGACGGTGAGGCCCAGGCCATCCAGAAGGTCTTCGATGCCATCCACCGCGGCAACCCGGACCAGAAACTGCTGGCCTACCAGTACCTGCAGACCCTGCCGAAGCTCGCGGAAGGCACCTCCAACAAGCTGTGGATCATCCCAAGTGAGGTCGGCGAAGCCCTCAAGGGAATCGGGAACGCGCTGGGCGGAACCAATCCGGATCCGGGGGCAGCGGGCGGCCTTTTCGACGAAGTGGGAGCGAAGTCCACCGAACCATAAGCAGTACGGCCGACGGGAAGGGACCTGCCCTGCGCGGGTCCCTTCCCTGTTTTGGTTCCCGCGGCATGACCCACGTATAATTGGGTATTTGTCCGGCAGGAGCAGTCCGCTGGAACAACCAAGCTTCGCAATGCGTTGAATCCTATGATGCAGCGCAGAGCAAACAGTAGCCCGGTGGTGCTTCATCGCCATCGGCAGGCGCGGGGTCCTGCCCCGCGAACCGAGAAGAGGGAGAAATCATGAGCGATCGCAGCCTGCGGGGTATGCGCCTTGGTGCGCAGAGCATGGAGACCGAGTCCGGGGTTGAGCCGGCTCCGCGCCAGCGCGTCGAGTACCGTTGCGAGGACGGCGAACAGGTTTTCGTTACCTTCTCCTCCGAAGCCGAGATTCCGCCGGTATGGGTTTCCAAGACCGGCAAGGAAGCCCTTTTGGTTGACGGCGAACGCCCGGACACCAGCAACGACAAGGCTGTCCGGACCCACTGGGACATGCTGCTGGAACGCCGTTCCCTGCCCGAGCTTGAGCAGATCCTTGAGGACCGCTTGACCATCCTCCGTGAACGCCGTGGAGAACGCCGCTCCGCTTAGGACCATCAAAAAGGGGGCCGTTCCCGCACTGCTGTGCGGGAACTGCCCCTTTTTTGTTGCCGTACGGCGCGCGGCCTACGGCTGGGCTGAAGCCTTTTTCCGGGTGAGCGCGTTCCACCGGGCAGCGAGCCCCCACTTGGTCACGTTGACCATGGCCTCGAGAACGATATTGCCGCTCATCTTCGATGCGCCGAGTTCACGCTCCACAAAGGTGATGGGACGTTCCTCGATGCGCAGGCCCATCCGGGACACCCGCCAGGCCAGGTCCACCTGGAAGCCGTAGCCCACGGAGTCCACCTGGTCCAGGTTAAGTTTCTCCAGGGTGGTCCGGCGGAACGCACGGTAACCGCCGGTCACATCCTTGATCTTCAGGCCCAGCATGAGGCGCGCATACGTGCTGCCCACGCGGGAAATCGCCTGGCGGTACAGCGGCCAGTTCACCACGCGTCCGCCGGGCACCCAGCGCGAACCCATGGCCAGGTCCGCGCCGTGATCGATGGCTTCCAGGAGCTGGGGCAGCTGCTCCGGCTGGTGGGAGCCGTCCGCGTCCATTTCCACGAGCACGTCGTAGCCGGCATCCAGGCCCCACTTAAAACCCGCGATGTATGCGGCGCCCAGGCCCTCCTTGCCCTTCCGGTGCAGGACATGGACCTGGGAGTCTTCGGCAGCGATAGCGTCCGCAAGCTGGCCGGTGCCGTCAGGGCTGTTGTCATCCACCACCAGGACGTCCGACGCCGGAACAGCCGAGCGGAGCCGCTGAAGGGTTTTGGGCAGCGATTCCAGTTCGTTGTAGGTGGGAATGATCGTTAGGACGCGCACAAAGGGCCTTTCCTGGGAGGAGCGGTCGGTGTGCACCTGGCGGCCTGGCTAGCCGCCGGCAGGCGCAGCTACCCATTATAGGGCTGTGGGGTGCAGGCTCAGGAACGCAGTGCCTGGCTGGAGAACAATTCGACGCCGTCCCGCACCGTCTGCAGGCATACCGGGTCGTTGCCGGTATCCAGGGCGGGAAGCAGAGGAGTCCGGGCGCGGGGGTCGGTGCTCCAGGACTGGACGCGCCCGTCGGCCACCTGGACCATCAGCTCCTCCACCTCCCAGACGGCGAAACTGGCGGGGGCACCCGGCACGAGCTGGCCCGCCATGGGGTTGTGATATCTGGCCGCCCGCCAGCCGGCACGGGTGTGCCCCAGGAACGCGGCGCGGGCAGAAATCCGCTCCTCGGGGTTGTGGTGCTCCAGGCACGCCCGGACACTGGACCACGGCCGCAGCGGGGTCACCGGACTGTCGCTGCCGAAGCAGACAGGGACGCCGGCAGCGTACAGGGTGGCGAAGGGATTCATGGCAGCACTCCGCTCCCCCAGGCGCTGCTGGTACAGCCCCCCGGCACCGCCCCAAGCGGCATCGAACGCGGGCTGGGCGCTGACTGTCACCGAGTAGCGGGACAGCTTTTCGGTTGCAGCGGCGTCGACCATCTCAACGTGCTCGAAGCGGTGGCCCGCCGCCCGTACGCGCTGCTCCCCCACCTGCCCCGCGGCGAGGTCCAGGGCGGACAGTGCAATGTCCAGGCCGGCGTCCCCGATGATGTGGAAGCCGCCCGGGACGCCCAGCAGGGAACAGGCGGCGAGATGCGCTGCGGCCTCATCCACACCCAGGTAAAGCGAGCCCCGTTCTTCCGGGGCGTCACTGTAGCCGGACCGCAAGGCGGCAGTCCGCGACCCGACCGATCCATCGATGTTCAGGTCGCCGGCCAGTCCGCGGAGTCCAAAGCCAAATCCGTCCAGCACGCTGCGGGCGTGGTCTTCCGAGGACACAAGTTCGCCCCAGTAAGCGAGGACCTCCGGGACGGAGGGGGCCTCGGGCCCGGTGCTGTTCCACGATGCTGCCAGGCGCAGGTCGTCGGCCCCGCCGATATGCGGAGCGCCCATCTCCGCCACAGCAACATAGCCGTTGGCGGCCGCCTCGGACAGGGCACGGGCCTGCCGCCGGCGGAGGTCGGCCGCCGGAAGCCGGCGGGCAGCCTGCCTCGCCGCAGTATGGGCGGCACGCCTGACCCGGGGACCGCCGTCGAACCCGTCCTGGTCCTGCAGGCCAGCGGACCGGGCCAGCGACGCCGAAACCAGGGCCGAGTGCACGTCCACCCGGGAGAGGTAGACGGGCCTGCCGGCTGACGCCCGTTCCAGTTCCTCAGCGGTGGGCAGGGCGGCGTCCGCCCAGGTGCTCTCATCCCAGCCGTGGCCCAGGACCGGTCCGTCGCCGGGCGCTGCTGCCACTGCATCCAGCAGCTCCCGCGCGGAGGAGATTCCGCCCAGCTGCAGGGATTCCAGCGCGATCCCTGTCTCGGTCAGGTGCATGTGCGAATCGACGAATCCGGGAGCGACGAGTGCGCCCCGCAGGTCGATGATGTCCATGGAACTGTCGGCTATGGAGGAGGCGGCCTGCTCCGAGCCCACCCACGCCACGGTGCCACCGTCCACGAGCATGGCGGTGGCGAAGGGGTCGGCAGCGCTGTAGACGGAACCGTTGCGGTAGAGGACAACTGGCGGACGGGACGGGTTTGCGGGACCGGGCTGGGTCATATCGGGGCAGGGCTCCTGGAAATTGCGTGCCGGCGGCTGGGCCGGGGGGAAGTTAGAGGACGGAGGAATAGGCCACGACGCCGCGGCGGATCAGGGTGATGGCCTCGGCGCACAGCCGGGCGAGGCGGGGCTCAAGGCCGGGGATCTTGGCCAGCTGGTCCAGCAGGTCCACCACCTGTTTCACCCAGCGGACAAAGTCGCCCGCCGCTAGGTCCGTCCCGCTCAGGACATCCTGGAGATGCCGGCCCCGTGCCCACTTGTAGATGGGCCACACCAGTCCAAGTTCCGGTTCGCCGGTCAGCGGAAGCTTGTTCTCCTCTTCCACGTCCTCCAGCGCCGACCACTCCCGCACCACGATGTCCACCGCGGTCTCAAGGGAAACGCTGGGCATCCGGGGCCGGAGGCCGCGGTCTTCCCGTTTGGCCTGGTACACCAGGGCACTGGCAAGGGCTGCGACTTCCACCGCGTCAAGATCGTCGAAGGCGCCCAGCCGCAGGGACTGGGAGATCAACAGGTCCTTCTCGCCGTAGATCCGGCGCAGGCGCTGGCCGTCAGGGCTGATGAGCAGCCGCCCCTCCCCGGCGTCCTCCAGGTAACCGTAGGCGGAGAGGACATCGCAGACACGGTCGAAGGTCTTGGCAATGGTGTTGGTGCGGCCCTGGATCTGCCTGACCAGTCCATCCGTTTCCCGCCGGAGCTTCCACCAGCGCTCCGACCACCGGGCGTGGTCCTCACGCTCGCTGCACCCGTGGCACGGGTGTGCGCGCAGGGCCCGCCGCAGGTCCGCGATGCGTTTCTCCTGGTTGGGCATGGCGCTGGCGCGGCCGAAATCGTTGTTGCGGTTGTGCCCCGGCGCTGGCGGGCGGTTTTCCCGCAGCGCGTTCCGGGCGGAAGACGCCAGGTCCCGGCGCGACTTTGGCACCTTGGCGTTGAACGACTTCGGAATCCGGATCCGGGTAACGGGCGAAATGGGGCCTTCCAGATCGTCGGTGCTGATCCGGCGCAGCTGGTTGTCCAGTGTGAGGACGGCGGGCCGGGGCTCGCGGCTGCTGTGGTCGGAACTCAAGACGACGGCCGGGCCGGGCGCCCTGCCGCCGGGGACGTTGACCACGTCGCCTGGGAGGAGGCGGGCCAGCGAGTCGTCGCTGAGCGACTTCCTGGCCCGGGATTTCGCCCGGGAGGTAACGTTTTCCGCATCCGACAGTTCCCGGCGCAGCCGTGCGTATTCGGTGAAGTCGCCCAGGTGGCAGGTCATGGACTTGGCGTAGCCGGCCAGGGATTCCTCGCGGCTGCGCACCTGCCTGGCCAGGCCCACCACGGACCGGTCAGCTTGGAACTGGGCGAACGAGGATTCCAGGATCTCGCGCGCCCGCGCGCGGCCAAACTGTGCCAGGAGGTTGATGCTCATGTTGTAGGTTGGCCGGAAGCTCGAGTTCAGCGGGTAGGTGCGGCGGGATGCCAGGCCCGCCACGGCCGTCGGATCCGTGCCCGGCTGCCACAGCACCACCGCGTGGCCTTCGACGTCGATGCCGCGCCGGCCGGCACGGCCGGTCAGCTGGGTGTACTCGCCGGCCGTGATATCCACGTGGGCTTCGCCGTTGAACTTGTCCAGCTTCTCCAGCACCACCGACCGGGCCGGCATGTTGACGCCCAGGGCCAGGGTCTCGGTGGCAAAGACAGCCTTGACCAGGCCATCGGCGAAGAGTTTCTCCACCACTTCCTTGAACGTGGGCAGCATTCCGGCGTGGTGCGCGGCGAACCCGCGGAGCAGGCCGTCCCGCCAGGTCCAAAAGCCCAGTACGTCCAGGTCATCCGGGGGAATATCGTAGCCGGCCTCGTCCACCCGCTGGGCGATGATCCGCTGTTCCTTTTCGGTGGTCAGCCACAGCCCCGAGCCGACGCACTGGGCCACCGCGGCGTCACAGCCGGCACGGGAGAAGATGAACGTGATGGCCGGCAGCAGGTCCATTTTGTCCAGGCTGGCGATCACCTGGGGCCTGCTGGCCCTGCGCACGCCGTTCGGTTCGGCTCCCCGGACAGGGCGGTCGTTGCCGCGGCGGCCGCGCTGGCCCGGGCCTGGCCTGTTCCGGAAGCCTTGCTGGCCCTCGCTGCGGGCAATGGCCAGGAGGTCCGGATTCACATCGAACCCCCGGCCTGTGCCGGTGTTTTGCACCTTTGCCTGCACGGGATCGTCTGCATCCACCGGCGGGGCAATCTCGTCGAAGGTGGTTTCGCCGGCGAACAGGTCCATGATCTGGCGGCCCACCATGACGTGCTGCCACAGGGGAACAGGCCGGTGCTCGGACACAATGATGTCGGTATCGCCGCGGACAGTGTCCAGCCAGGCACCGAACTCCTCAGCGTTGGAGACTGTGGCGCTGAGGGACACCACCTGGACCTCGCTGGGAAGGTGGATGATCACTTCCTCCCACACGGCACCGCGGAAGCGGTCGGCAAGGTAATGCACTTCGTCCATCACCACGTAGCCCAGGTCGTCCAGGGTGGCGGAATCGGCATACAGCATGTTCCGCAGGACCTCGGTGGTCATCACCACCACGGGGGCATCGCCGTTGATGCTGGTATCCCCCGTCAGCAGGCCCACCTTTTCGGCACCGTACTTGTCGGCCAGCTCAGTGAACTTCTGGTTGCTCAGCGCCTTGATGGGGGTGGTGTAGAAAGCTTTGAGGCCCCGTTGCAGGGCGAGGTAGATGGCGAACTCGCCCACGATGGTCTTGCCTGCGCCCGTGGGTGCAGCCACCAGGACACCCCTGCCGTCCTGGAGGGACCGGCAGGCCTGCTTCTGGAAGTCGTCCAGCTCAAAGTCCAGCGTGCGGATGAACGCTCCGAGGTCCGAGGAGGCTTCGGCCCTGCGCTCGGCGCTGGCCCTGTACCGTTCCGCCGGTGAGAGCTCGTCATCGCCGGGAGCCGTGGAGGAAGGTCCGCTGGAAGATGGGCCTGAAGCATACGGCCCGGTGTTGGTGGACATACACCAAGCCTAATGGGAGCTCAGAGGTTCTTCAGCTCACTGCTCGGGGTGGCGATGTCCGCCGTGGCCTCTGTTTCCGCCGCCCTCTTGGCCTGGCGGCGGGCACGGCGCTTGTCGTTCATGAGGCAGATGCCAATGGCCGCGAAGAAAAGTACAAGCAGCGGGCCCGCCAGCATAAACATGGAGATGGCGTCAGCCCCGGGGGCTGCAATTGCGGCGAGGACGAAGACCAGGAAGACCGTTATGCGCCACGCCTTGAGGATGGTGCGGCCGGTGATAACACCAGCCATGTTGATGCCTACCAGCACCACTGGAACCAGGAATGCAATACCCAGTACCAGAACCATCCGGGTGACGAACTCGATGTACGTTCGCGCGTCGATCACGCTCGACGAGCCGTCCGGCGTGAATTGGGTCAGTGCCCGGACCACCTGCGGCACCACGAGCCAGCCCGCCCAGATTCCGGCGAGGAACAACGGAACAGCTGCCGCCATGTAGCCCAGCGTGTACCGGCGCTCCTTGGAAGTAAGCCCCGGGGTGATGAAGGCCCACAGCTGGTAGATCCAGATGGGGCTGGAAATAACCGCCCCGATGAGGAGCGACATCTGCAGCTTGAAGTCGAACGGGGAGGCAATGGTCCCGAAGTTGATTGCCGAGAGTCCCCCGGTCTGCTGGGAGATGCGGTTGACCGGGTCGGCCAGCGCCTTCAACAGCGGATCGTAAAGTATCCAGCCCCCAATGCCGCCAAGGACCACGCCAATGGCCGACTTGATCAGCCGGTTCTTGAGTTCCTTGAGGTGGTCCCAGAGCGACATCCGCCCCTCAGGGTTGGCTTTACGGGCCCGCGACAGTGCCACTGGGGGTCAGGCGCGGTTCGACGGCGGGACGTCCGTGCCGTCTGTCGGCTCACCGGGCTTCGCCTTGGGGTGGTTCACGATGGTGCCTTCCACCGGGCCGGAGGCGTCGGTGGTGTCGGTTTTGCCGTCGTTCTTCATTTCCTTGACCTCGGACTTGATGATCCGCATGGACTGGCCGAGGCTGCGTGCCATGGCCGGAAGTTTGGGCGCGGCAAAGAGAAGCAACGCGACGACGATGATAATGACGATTGGCCAGGGGCCATCAAAGAGTCTTCCCATGGGAAATCCTTTCCTCTAAATACATCCTACTTCTATGTGAAGTCGAGATCCCCGAGCGCCTGCGGCTGGCCCCGGTCCGCTTTGCGCTGAACCCTCCGGCGGCGGCGATCTTCCCGCCGCGCTGACGTGGATGCCTCGTAATCATGTCGCATGACGGCAGGCGAGGCAAAAACCGCGGATCCGGGCATGGTGGCCGGCCCTGCTGCCGGCTCCTCCTGCTCCTGAAACGGGCCCAGCTGCCCCAGCTTTTCCCCCGCCGCCCCCAGGTCCTTGACCGTCGCCATGAACTGGCGGAAGAGGCGGATGCCCAGCAGGACATAGAACAGCAGGGAGAGCGCGACCAGCGCCACCCACAAAAGGATCCAGGACCACCAAGGCATGCTGAGAAGTCTATCCGCCGTACCGGGCCAGCGACGCCGCCAGCCACGCCCGCGCCGCTGATGCCAGATCCTCCGGTGCCAGGATCCGCGCTGCACCGCCGTGCTGGGCCACGAACATCGGGAGCCACGCCGTGTTGCCGAACCGGATCTCGGCAACCAGGCCGCCGTCGGGAAGCTCTGCCGTCCGCTCGGCGTAGTAGTCGTCTGACAGCCCCCTCCCCTGCCGGGTGAGCTGGACGGTGACCGTGGTGTCGTCGTCGTTCGGGGTGAAGAGTTTGGCGGGGACTCCCGCAGCAGGCGTGATGCCCTCCGCCACGGGCCGTCCATTGGGACGGACATCCTGGACGCGGTCCAGGCGGAAGTTCCGAAAACCGTCCACCAGGTGGCAGTACGCCTCGAAGTACCAGGTGTTGTCGAGGGAGTAGAGCCTGAGCGGATCCACGTCACGTTCGGTGACCTTGTCGCGTTGCGGGGACAGGTACGTCAGATGCAGCTGGGCTCCTGATTCGATGGCCTGCCGGACGGTGGCGTTGGTGGCGGCATCGGCAGGTTCCATCTGCGGTCCGGCGAGGGACGCCGCCCGCAGGCCCTCCTCGCCCGCAGCAGCCAGCAGCTTGAGGGTAACGGACTCAAGGGCGCCGCCCTCGGCGATGCCCGGAAGTCCGTTGAGGGTTTCGAGGCCGGTCAGGAGCGCGCAAGCCTCTTCCACCGTGAACCGGACCGGCCGCTTGAGGTCCAGGTCCTGGGTGATGAAGATATGGTCGTTCTCCCACTGGATGTCCAGCAGGTCATCCGGATACCCTTCCGGAAGCCCCGAGCAGATGAGGATACGCAGGTCGTCTTCGAGCTCCTTCCGGCTCACGCCGAAGTGGCGCGCCACGTCCTGGATATGCAGGCCCTGGTTGTGCACCAGGAACGGAACCAGTTGGAGCATCCGCTTGAGCTGGTCCTCGGAGGTCCGGGGACGCGCCTGCCGTGCACGGGCCGGCGGGAAGGAGTAGTCCGGCGCCGGCGAGTCGCTGAAGGCGGCGGCAGTGCGCAGCCTCCTTCGGACCGCTTCCACCAGCTCTTCCGGGGCGGCAGCGACGGCGTCGGGTCCGTAGGATGAGAGTTCCTCGGCGAGGATCTCGGGGTCTCGGTAGTGCAGGCTGATCCGGTCATAGCCGGCGGCGGGACCTGCGCCATCAGTAGGAGGGGAAACCGGCAGGGCGCGGCGCCGCAGGGCGAGCAGGCGGCCCTCCCTCACCTGTACGACGGCGGTGCGGAGCGGCAGTTCGGGGAGGCGGTCCAGTTCGGCACGGATGTTGAAGTCGGCAGGGGGCGAGTACTGGTCGTTGTCCAGGGCGGCCACGGCACTGGTGAAGCGGGACAGGCGGAAGTGTCGCGTGGCCTGGCGTGCCCGGTCGTGGCCCACCAGGTACCACTGCCCGAACCTGCTGCCGAGGCCCCACGGCTCCACAGTCCGCTCTTCCTCCTTGCCGGTGCTGCTCGCAAGGTACCGGAAGGTAACCGGGTGCCGTGCATGCATGGCAGCAACGAGGTCGTCGAAGGCCTGCCCGGCGGGCTTGATGCGCGGCTGCAGGCCGGCGGGCAGTTCCACGTCAGCCATCCGGCCTGACGCCTGGAGCTTGCGGAGGGCGCTTTGCGCAGCTGTGCCCAGGGCGGCTCGCTCCCACAGTTGTGAAGCCAGGAGGAGCACGGTCCATTCTTCCGGGTCCAGCTGGACGTCCGGCAGGCGGTTGGATTCCTTACCGATGCGGTAGCGGGTGGTGGCGGGATCGTCCCCGCTCCAGCCAAGGTCCGTCAGTGTTTCCACCTCGAAGCCGAACTGGCGCAGGTCGTTCTTGTCCCGCTCGAACATCCTGCCAAAGGCAACATCATTGCCAGAGGTGTCGTGGTAGACCTTTTCCCGCAGTTCGCTGCGGCGCAGGCCATACCGGGTGTTCAGGAGCGCGATCAGCAGATTGAGGAGTCGTTCAGTGCGGGATGCGGACACTCTGGCTACGTTACTAAATTCCGGGCGGAACGCAGAAAGCGCGGCAACTGCCGGGAACTGAACGTCCCGGCGGTTGCCGCGCTTTCAAGGGGCGGAACCGTTCGATGCCGCCTGTCAGCAGCTGTAGGGTCAGCGGACGCCGACGAGGTCCACAACGAAGATGAGAGCCTCGTTGGGCTTGATGGCGCCCCCTGCTCCACGGGAGCCGTAGGCCAGCTCGGAGGGGATCTCCAGCCGGCGGCGGCCGCCCACCTTCATGCCCAGCAGGCCCTGGTCCCAGCCCTGGATGACCTGGCCAACGCCCACACGGAAGTCCAGCGGCGCGCCGCGGCCCCACGAGGCGTCGAATTCTTCGCCGGTGGACCAGGCCACTCCGACGTAGTGGGTGGAGACGGTGTCGCCTGCCTTTGCTTCGCGGCCGTCACCTTCGATGAGGTCCTTGATGACGAGTTCGGTGGGAACATCGCCTTCCGGGAAATCGATCTCGGGCTTCTGGCGGTCGAATTCCCGCTGTCCGAATGACATGGTTGCTCCTTTGTGGGTGCTAATGGTTGGTACCGCAAGCCGGCTGGTTGCGGCCTCTTTGTAAGTCTTGCTACTTGGCGCCGAGGATGTCCACTACGAAGACAAGATCGCCCTTTGCCTCGCCCTGGCCCGCGTCGCCGTAGGCCAGGTCCTTCGGGATGACCAGCAGCACGCGGGAGCCGACAGTCTTGCCGGCCAGGCCCTGCGTCCAACCCTTGATGACACCGGTCAGCGGGAAGCTTGCCGGTTCGCCGCGGTCGAAGCTGGAATCGAACTTGGTGCCGCCGGCCAGGGTCACGCCCACGTAGTTGACGGTCAAGGTGTCGCTTTCCTTGACCACGGCGCCGTTGCCCTTGATGAGGTCCTGCGACACCAGCGCGGTGGGCGCGGCTACGCCTTCGACGTTGATCTCCGGTACGCCGTCCTTCTCGGTCACGGTGGGCAGTCCCGCGGGAGGGGTGACGGTCTCGCCTTCCGGCTTCTCAAGCGCCGGCGTCACATCGGTGGCCGAGAGGACCTTGATCACGAGGAGCTGGGTGGGCTGGGCTTCCGCACCGGCGGTGGCAGCCTGTCCCGGAACTGCCAGCGCAAGGCTTGAGCCCACCTTGGTGCCTACAAAGGCGTTGTAGATGACGGGGCTGCCTGTTTTCAGTTCCTCGTTGAGTTCCAGGGGTTCCGGATCGTTGGGGAAAGTATCTTCGAGGGTGGCGCCGTCGGTGCCGTTGAGGGCAAGGATGGAGATGTTGGCGATCTGGTCGGCCTTCACCGTTTCCCCACTGCCTTCGCTGACCACCTTGATGGTGGGTTCGGCCACCTCGAGCGGCTTGGTGAACTCCACGCCTGGGGCCTTCTTGTCACCGTTGTCGGTCAGTTTAAGGGTGTCGAACTTTGCAGTCTCGCCAGCGGATTGGCTGGTGGGTTCCGGCTCTGCGGGGTTTGAGCCGCCGCAGGCGGTGAGCAGCAGCAGGCCGGGAAGAAGGATTGCTAGTAGTCGGCGCACGTAAGAGAACTTTCGTCGGGGCAGGATGGATGCGATGCTCCGCGTTGCAGCGGCCGTGATCGCGGCAGGCCTTGGTAAAGGGCCTTATCCAGAATAGACCCTGAAGCTGGGTGTCAGCCCATAGAGTCAAGAAGCGCGTCCACGCGCTCGTCGACGCTCCTGAACGGGTCCTTGCAGAGGATGGTCTGGTGGGCACGGTCGTTGAGCTTCAGGTGTACCCAGTCCACGGTGTAGTCGCGGCCCAGTTCCTGGGCCCGCCGGACGAAGTCGCCGCGCAGCTTGGCCCTGGTGGTCTGCGGCGGGGCGTCCACGGCGTCCTTGATGACGGTGTCGTCCACGATCCGCCGCACCGCACCGCGGGACTGCAGCAGGTAGTACAGGCCGCGGCCGCGGGAAATGTCGTGGTAGGTCAGGTCAAGCTGCGCAATCCGGGGCGCATCCAGGCCCAGCCCGTGACGTTCGCGGTAGTTGTCCATCAGCTTTTTCTTGATCGCCCAGTCAATTTCGGTCTCGATACCGCGGGAATCTCCGCTTTCGATGGCCTTGAGCGTGCGCTCCCACAGATCAAGGATCAACGGGACATGCGGGTTGTGGGCACCGTTTTCCTTCACGAAGGCGGTGACCTTGGTCAGGTATTCCTGCTGGATTTCGAGGGCGGTGAGCTGGCGGCCATTGGCCAGCCGGACCAGGGCCCTGCCACTGAGGTCGTGCGAGATCTCGCGGATGCTGCGGATGGGGTTCTCCATCCTCATGTCCCGCATGATCACACCGGCCTCGATCATCCGCAGGACGAGGTCCACCGTGCCCACTTTCATCAGGGCAGTAGCCTCGGACATGTTCGAATCGCCCACGATGACGTGCAGCCGGCGGTAGAACTCGGCGTCGGCGTGCGGTTCGTCGCGCGTGTTGATAATGGGGCGCGAGCGGGTGGTGGCCGAGGAGACGCCCTCCCAGATGTGGTCCGCGCGCTGGGAGAACGCGTACGTCGCCCCGTGCGGCGTTTTCAAAATCTTGCCCGCACCGGCAATGAGCTGGCGGGTGACCAGAAACGGAATCAGGATCTCGGCCAGCCGGGAGAATTCACCGCGGCGCGGGATGAGGTAGTTTTCGTGGCTGCCGTAGGAGTTGCCGGCGGAGTCCGTGTTGTTCTTGAACAGGTAGACGGTGCCGTTGAAGCCCTCCGCGGCCAGCCGCGCCTGGGCCTCATCCACGAGGTCGTCCAGGATTAGCTCGCCCGCCCGGTCGTGCGCGATCAGTTGGGCAAGGTCGTCGCATTCGGCGGTGGCATACTCGGGGTGGGAACCCACGTCCAAGTAAAGCCTGGAACCGTTGGTGAGGAACACATTGGACGAGCGGCCCCAGCTGACCACCTTGCGGAAGAGGTACCGGGCCACCTCCTCCGGGGCAAGAGGCCTGGAATCGGGGCTCGAATAGGAGATCCCAAACTCGGTTTCAATACCGAAGATTCTCTTGTCCATGTTTCCTCCTAGGCCAGCAGTGCAGTGATGTCCGCGTCGTTCAGCCGGCGGAAGGCGCGCCGGGAGCCGCGTGTACTCTCGGACAGCCTGTCCAGGACTGCAACTTCCAGCGCCCTGGCCGGCATCGCCTTGGCTGATTCATCCGAATCGGCTGCCGGCGCCAGCCCGGACAGGGCCAGCCGGACTGCCTCGTAGAAGCTGAGCGTGCTGCGCCAGCCGCCTTCAATGGCTGAAGAAACTTTCTCCGCCTGGCCACCCATGACCACGAAGCTGTGTTCGTCGGCGATCGAACCGTCGAAGGTCAGCCGGTAGAGGTGGTCCTCCTCCTGGGTGGGGCCAACCTCGGCCACAGCGAGTTCCACCTCGAAAGGTTTCTGCTCCGCGGTGAAGACGGCGCCCAGGCTCTGTGCGTAGACGCTGGCAAGGCCGCGCGCGGTGACGTCCTCGCGGTCGTATGAGTATCCGCGGACGTCCGCGTACCGGACGCCGGCCTGCCGGAGGCTTTCAAATTCGTTGTATTTCCCGACGGCGGCGAACGCGATCTTGTCGTAGATCTCGCCGATTTTGTGCAGTGACGGTGACGGGTTTTCCGCCACGAGCGCTATCCCGTCGGCGCAGCTGATGACCACCACGGACCTGCCTCGGGCGATACCTTTCCGTGCGAAATCCGCACGGTCCTTCATCAGCTGCTCGGGCGAAACATAAAACTGCTGCGTCATCTCAGGCCTCCCGTCCGGCAATGGTGCGGGCTTCGATGACGTTGCGTGCCGCGGCGGCGAGTTCAGCCTCGGGAATCCGGCGGGCGCCGGAGCTGTCCACCGTATAGACCACGGGCCACAGCTGGCGGACGGTGTCGGGGCCGCCGGTGGCCGAATCGTCGTCGGCGGCGTCGTACAGGGACTCCACCGCGACGGCAAGCGCTTCTGCCGCCGTGAGGTTGGGCCGCCACAGTTTCTTCAGGGCTCCGCGTGCGAAGACCGAACCGGACCCCACGCTGTGGTGTTCGTGCTCCTCGTACCGGCCACCGGTCACGTCATAGGAGAAAAGCCTTCCCACACCGGCGCTGGTGTCGAATCCGGCGAACAGGGGGACGACGGCCAGGCCCTGCAGGGCGAGCGGCAGGTTGCCGCGGATCATGGCCCCCAGGCGGTTGGCCTTGCCCTCGAGGCTGAGGAGCGTGCCTTCGATTTTTTCGTAATGCTCAAGTTCAACCTGGAACAACCGCGTCAGATCTATGGCAATGCCGGCAGTCCCCGCGATGCCCAGAACCGAGAACCGGTCCGCGGGGAACACCTTTTCGATGTGCCTGCTGGCGATGACATTCCCCATGGTGGCTCGCCGGTCCCCCGCCATCAGCACGCCGCCGTCGTAGCTCATGGCGACGATCGTGGTGGCGTGCGGAACCTGCAGCGGGGCGGCTGCTGACGCAGCAACCTGGGGAGACCGGCTAAAGGGCAAAAGCTCCGGCCGGTCCCGCTGCAGATGTTCGGTAAAGGACGAGGTTGCGTTGGCGGCTACCTGGTTGGCGGTTGATTCCTGCACTCATGAACTCCTTGAACGTAGTACTAAAGTCGGTACAGATTCCGTCCGTCCGGGGCTTCCGCCACCTGTCCGGTCCGGGTTACTGGCCGCCTTTTTGGACGAATGCCCGGACGAATTCTTCGGCGTTGGATTCCAGAACGCCATCGATCTCGTCCAGAAGGTCGTCCACGCCCTCCGTGGATGCCGAAGCTTGGGCTTCCGGCGGTGCGGGTGGCGCCTCAGGAATGTCCTCGTCGACTTGGCTGTCGCGTGTTAGCGGCTGCTGCTGCTCCTGGCCTGCCATCGTTATCCCTCCCTTTGTTGGTCATTGGATCCGGCGGATCCTCCGATATCCCAATCCTGCCACGCTGGGGGCCGTCCGGCGCGGTTTACGCCGCAGGCGGAGCGGTATTGTGTCCCAGCAACTCTGCGAGGAAGGGACCCGCTTCCCGGTAGCGTTCGAACAACGCTCCGGTGAGGGCTTTGGTTCCCCGCAGCGGCTCCCTGGTGGGGACCCGCTGGAGCCGCCCATATCCGGGAACGTCGAAGATCACCGAGTCCCAGCTCGCGCCCACCACGTCCTTGCCGAAGCTGCTGATGCACTTGCCCCGGAAGAATGCGCGGGTATCGGCCGGGGGCTCCCCGACGGCGGCGGCGATCGCGGCGTCGTCCACGATCCTTTGCATACGGCCCCTCGCAAGGAAGCGGTAGTACAGCCCTTTTTCGGGCCGGATGTCGGACCATTGCAGGTCCACGAGTCCCAGCCGGGCGTCATCCCAGTCCAGGTTGTCCCGCTGGCGGTATCCGTCCAGGAGCGAGAGTTTCGCGAGCCACTCAACGGAACTGGCTGCAGCCGCCCGGTTGCTGTCCAGTTGGGTGAGCACGGTGGCCCACCGCTCCAGGACATCATGAGTGTGTCCGTCCCCGTCCACGGCATCGCCGACGCCCGTATCCTGTGCCAGCTTGGCTGCGGCCTCGTGGTACATCCACTGCAGGTCCAGGGCGGTGACCCGCCGGCCGTCGAGCAGCCGCAATGTTGCCGTCAACGACGTATCATGGCTGACCGTCTGGAGGGCCTGCACGGGTTCGTAAACCTCGACTTTTGGCGCCAGGCCTGCCTCGATCAGGCTGAGGACCATGGCAGTTGTGCCGAACTTCAGGTAGTTGGATACCTGGCTGAGGTTGGCATCGCCAATAATCACGTGCAGGCGCCGGTACTTGTCCGCGGTGGCGTGTGGCTCGTCGCGCGTGTTGATGATGGGCCGGCGGATGGTTGTTTCCAGGCCCACCTCCGCCTCGAAGAAATCCGCCCGCTGGCTGATCTGGTAGCCGGAGGCGGAAGCGTCCTGGCCAATCCCCAGCCGGCCCGCCCCGCAAAAGATCTGGCGGGTCACGAAGAACGGCGTCAGCCCCCGCACGATGTCGCCGAAGGGCACCGAGCGCGGCATGAGGTAGTTTTCGTGGGAGCCGTAGGACACCGACTTGTTGTCCGTGTTGTTCTTGTACAGGTTTACCGGCGGGAGGTCAGGGTCCGCGGCCAGCCGCCGTACGGCCGCCAGCCCCACCAGGTCGCCGGCGGCATCCCAGGTGACTGCGTCACGCGGGTTGGTGACCTCGGGGCTCGAATACTCGGGGTGGGCGTGGTCCACGTACAGGCGGGCACCGTTGCCGAGGACCATGTTCATCAGGAGCGTGCCGGACTCGTCCTGCCCGTCGAGTTCGAGTTCCTCACGGCCGTACGCCAGGGCTACCGCCTCGGCGTCCAGGACGGGCGGCTGGTCGGTCAGCTGACTGGGGTGTGCCGCGCCGCGGTCCAGGGTCCAGCCGCGGGCGTCGTGCAGCGGCTCCTCGTCGGTGTAGTCCCAGCGCGTTTCGGCGCCCCCGGCGGCGCGCTGCCGGGTGACCTGGGCGTAGGCCTGGACCACCCGGGCACTCATCATGGTGGCGTTGGCGGAAGGCGCGGACGGGGCATGGATGCCGTATTCGGTTTCCGCGCCCATCACCCGCATGGCCCCGCCGGCGGGGAGTGCTCCCCCGGCGGCGGGTTCCGGTGCAGCCGTCATAGATACTGTCCCGTGGTGGGCATGGTTTCGATCGACTTGCCAGGCTCCTGGCCGGCCTTGCCCTGCACGATGGTGCGGATGTAGGTGATCCGCTCGCCCTTCTTGCCGGAGATCCGGGCCCAGTCATCGGGGTTGGTGGTGTTGGGCATGTCCTCGTGCTCACGGAATTCGTCCACGACAGCCCGGAGCAGGTGCTCGATCCGGAGCCCCTTCTGGTGGGTGGTCAGGAGGTCCTTGATGGCGTACTTCTTGGCGCGGTCCACAACGTTCTGGACCACGGCGCCGGAGTTGAAGTCCTTGAAGTACAGCATCTCGGTGTCACCGTTGGCGTAGGTGACTTCCAGGAATTCGTTCGACTTGTCAGTGGAGTACATGGCCTCCACCGTCCGCTGGACCATGGCGTCCACCGTTGCCTGGACATCACCGTCGTGCTCGGCCAGGTCGGATTCGTGGAAGGGCAGGTCGGTGGTGATGTACTTGTTGAAGATATCGGCCGCCGCTTCGGCGTCCGGGCGGTGGATCTTGACTTTGACGTCCAGCCGGCCGGGCCGGAGGATGGCCGGATCGATCATGTCCTCGCGGTTGGACGCGCCAATGACAATGACGTTGTCCAGCCGCTCCACGCCGTCGATTTCGCTCAGCAGCTGCGGCACGATGGTTGTTTCGACGTCGGAGGAGATGCCGGTGCCGCGCGTGCGGAACAGCGAATCCATCTCGTCGAAGAACACTACTACCGGGCTGCCGTCCGAGGCCTTTTCCCGTGCCCTGGAGAAGATGAGGCGGATGTGCCGTTCGGTTTCGCCGACGTACTTGTCCAGGAGTTCCGGACCTTTGATGTTCAGGAAGTAGCTCTTGAGGTCCACGTTGCCGGAGCGCTCCGCGGCGCGGGCGGCGAGGGAGTTGGCAACGGCCTTGGCGATGAGGGTTTTGCCGCAGCCCGGAGGCCCGTAGAGCAGGATGCCCTTGGGCGCCTTCAGCCCGTGTTCCCGGTAGAGGTCCGGGTGCAGGAACGGAAGTTCGACGGCGTCGCGGATCTGCTCGATTTGCGGGCCGAGGCCGCCGATGTCCTCGTAGGTGATGTCCGGGACTTCTTCCAGGACGAGGTTTTCCACCTCGGAGCGGGGCACCTTTTCCAGCGCGTATCCGGTCCGGGAATCGATGGAGAGCGCATCGCCCACGCGGAGTTTCTCGGCAAGGAGGGCGCCGGAGAGGCGGACCACCCGTTCTTCGTCGGCGCGGCCCACCACCAGGGCGCGGTCCGCACCGAGCATTTCCTTGAGCGTGGCCAGTTCGCCGGCCCGTTCGTAACCGAGTCCGGCCACGATGAGGAGTGCTTCATTCAGCAGGACTTCCTGGCCCACGGCGAGCTGGTTGATGTTCACCAGCGGGCTGATACCGACACGCATTTTCCGGCCGGCGTTGAAGATGTCAGCGGATTCCTCCGTGGCAGCCTGCCCGCTGCTGCCGGGAGCCGGAGGGCGCTTGGGGTTCAGTTGGAGGATGGTGCCGAAGCTGTACGGCGGCTGTCCTTCCTGGTCCAACGCGTTCTTCAGCCGGAGGATCTCGGCTTTCGCGGTCTCAAGCATACTGACCAGCTTGGTGTTGTTCTGCGTTGCGGCAGCCAACTGGCGGTCGATGTGCCTGAGCTTGTCCCGGAGGATGTTGACCTGGCGGTCGGCAACCGAGAGGTCATTGGCGGCAGACTGCTCTGCCGGTGTACGTCCGGAGTCCTGGTTTGGAGTCTCCATTTGTATCAGCCCCTTCCTGCGCTTCTATTAAGACATTAGCCCCAAGAAGGCAGGTAGGGACGGCGACTCCCGAAATGTGGACTAGTTCGTGACCTCAGGGCCGTCCTTGACATTGGTCCCGGCAATCGCGTCGCGGGCGGCGCGGCGCAGCTTCTTGTCGGACACCAGCCGCTCCCCCACGGCGCCGGGCGTCCAGGCGTTGACGTCTTCTTCGTTGAATTCGGTCTTTGACGGGCGGCGCTTGACCGAGATGCCGGTGACGCCGTCGGCCAGCCTGCGCGTGACCAGGAGGAAACCGGTGTGGGCCACCATGCGGTGGTCGGGGCGGACGGCCAGTCCCTCGAGGTGCCAGCCGCGGACCAGGGACTCCCAGGCGTCCGGTTCGGTGAAGCGCCCGTCTGCACGGATGGCTTCGGCCGTGCGGGAAAGCTGGGTGACCGTGGCGACGTAATTGATCCAGACGCCGCCGGGGGCCAGGACGGTGGCGACGGCGTCGAGGCACTCCCAAGGTGCCAGCATGTCCAGGACCACGCGGTCCACTGAGCCGGGCGCCTCGCTGCGGACCACTTCCTCCTGGAAGTCACCGAGCGAGATCTGCCATGCGGGGTGCGGGCCGCCGAAGATGGTTTCCACGTTTCCGCGGGCGATGTCCGCGAACTCCTCGCGCCGTTCGAAGGAGTGCAGGTAGCCCTGGTCGCCTACGGCGCGGAGCAGGGAGATGGAGAGGGCGCCGGAGCCCACACCTGCTTCCACCACGCGGGCGCCCGGAAAGATGTCCGCCATGGTGACGATCTGGCCGGCGTCCTTGGGGTAGACGACGGCCGCGCCCCGCGGCATGGACAGCACGAAGTCGGAGAGCAGCGGGCGCAGGGTCTGGTACTGCTGGCCAACGTTGTTGACCACCACGGAGCCGTCCACCTTGCCGATGATGTCGTCATGGTTGAGGAAGCCGCGGTGGGTGTGGAACGCGCCGCCGCGCTCAAGGGTGACGGTGTTCATGCGTCCGCGCTCGTCGGTGAGCTGGACGCGTTCGCCTTCCCGGAACGGCCCGCGGCGCCTGGCCGCTCCCACCGGCTGCGAGCTGCCGGCGGCGGCGCCGGACCCGGCTGCTGCTGTGGCGTCGTTGACGGCGGTTTCGCTGCTCATGATGTTCCTCGCTCCTGTAAACCTGTGGGCCGCGCAGAGATGTCCTGTGGCAGACATGGTGGCTTCTGCGGCGGCGATGCACACCGGCAGGTAACTCTACCGGTTCTGGCCCTGCGGGCGCCTATCGGGCCGCGGCCGCTTCCCCGTAATGGCTGCCAGCACCGCCTCCTGCGAGAGCAGGCCGGTGACCCTGCCGTTATGGTCGATCACGGCGTAGTGGTGCCCTGCCACCTGGGAAAGGAAGGTGATGAGCTCCTGTCCTTTCGCCCATTCCGGGACGTAGGCGCCGGGGGCCAGCGCAAAGGAGACTGCTGTAACGGGGGTGGAAGGGGCGGCAGCAGGCGGAACGGCAGCCAGTGCCGTGGCATCCACCACAGCCTGGGGCCGGCCGTCAGGTCCGTACACCACCACGAAGCTTTGTCCCGCGGCCCCGTGGCGCAGTGCGTCCTGGACCGTCGCGGTAGCGGGAAGTCCGACGGCGGGGCTCGCCAGGGCCTGCGCGCTGACCAGTGGCAGACGGCGGCGGAGCGTGCCCTGCTGGATTGAAGCGGAGGCGCCCATCCACAGGAACCCTCCCACCAGGACGGTGATCAGGACCAGGCTGAATTCAGGTTCTTCGCCGGCGAGCAGGGGGCGGAGAAGGAACCAGTACGCAATGGCGATCACGATGATACGGCCGCCCCAGCCGGCGGCGATGGTTCCCTTGGCTTGGCTTCCGGTGGCCTTCCAGACTGCAGACTCCACCAGCCGGCCGCCGTCGAGCGGCAGCCCGGGCAGCACGTTGAAAACGGCGATCAGGAAGTTGGCCCACATGAAAATGTTGATGAGGATATCCGCCACACTGCCCAGCGTTACAGAGGAAAGCAGCAGCCAGGCGCCGCCGGCCAGCACAAAGTTGGCTGCAGGCCCAGCCAGGGCCACCAGCACCGACCTTCCCGGCGAAGCGGTGAAGCTTTCGAACTGGGTGTGGCCGCCCCAGAGGTTAAGGACAATCTTCTGCGTGGGCCAGCCGTAGATCCTGGCGGTCAGGGCGTGGGCCAGTTCGTGGACAAGCACGGAAATCAGGAGCAGGACTGCGTAGGCGAACGCAATGATGTAGGCGCTGGCGCCGAGTGCAGGGTTGCTGCGGCTAAGGACCGGGCCGTAAGCGATCACTGTGAAGGCGGCGATGATGAACCACGAGTAGGCGAGCACCACGGGCACGCCGGCGATCCGGCCGAGCGGGATGCCTTCGCGGCGCACTGGAGTGGGAGTCTCAGTCACGGGCATGTCCGACGGCGGAGGCCGGCTCCCATGCGTTGCCTGCGGCAAGGGCCTGGCTTGCTGGCAGGAGGGCCTCCAGGTCAGGCAGGGACCGGCCGGAAAGGGAGTCCCACAGCGTGTAGCGGCTGTCCTCCGGCAGCGCAACAATGTGGGGTATGGCCACCGTGGGCACCCCAGAGGCAACGGCTGCTGCCACGCCCGGCGCCGAGTCCTCCAGCGCCACGCAATGCTGGATGCCCAGGTCCGGGTCGCGTTCCTGCAGCCGCTCCACCGCCGTAAGGTAGGCCTCGGGGTGGGGTTTTCCCCGGGACACGGTATCGCCGGTCACGAGGATTTCGAAGTACGGGCGGGGCAGGCTGTCCACCACCTGCCGTGCTAGGGGGCCCTCGGACATGGTGACCAGGGCGCACCGGACCCCGGCCTGGTGAAGCTCCTCAAGGAGTTCCCGTGCACCGGGCCGCCAGGGCACCTGCTGCCGTACGCTGCTGATGACCGTGGAGGTAAGGCTGTCGATGATCTCGCGGATCCCCATCCGGACCCCGGCCTCCTGGAGGAGCCCCGCCGAAAACGTGAGGGACTGACCCACCAGCTGCATGGCCTGTTCATGGGACCATGAGCCGCCATGGGCTTCCACGAGTGCGCGCTCCGCGGCGATCCAGTAGGGCTCGGTGTCCACGATGGTCCCGTCCATATCCCAGAGGACGGCTTTGAGCGGGGTACTTGAGGCAGGCGATCGCATGTGCCCAGTCTACGGGGACTTGCTGGACGGACTCTGTGGGCTTACGCCCTTGGCCGAATCCGGGATGGTTCCCGGCCGCTGGATGTGTATCCGGTGATTTGCGGCGCTTCAGTCATGCGCGGGGAAGCACCTTGGACGTAGGGTGAAGAAATGAATAGCTTCGAGGGAGACACCGACGCACCGGGTGCCGGACCCGAGCGGGAACGGTTCCTGCAGCCCGTGGCTGACGGGGAACGCGTAACCGTGATGCTTGCCGCCTTTGAAGGCTGGAACGACGCCGGGGAGGCGGCCAGCGATTCGCTGCGCTACCTGAACAAGCTGTGGGGTGGCAAGAAGGTGGCGTCCATAGACGCCGATGAGTACTACGACTTCCAGTTCACCCGCCCTACGGTCCGCAGGAATGCCGCCGGCGAACGCAAGATCAAGTGGCCCTCCACCCGTATCTACAAGGCAAGCGCACCCAACTCCAATGTGGACGTTATCTTCGTCCAGGGTACGGAGCCGTCTTATAAATGGCGCGCCTACACCGCCGAGTTGCTGGTGCATGCGGAAGCGCTGAACGTTGACTACGTGGTGTTGGTGGGTGCCCTGCTGGCGGACGTCCCGCACAGCCGGCCCATCCCGGTCAGCACGTCCTCCGACGATGCGCTGCTGCGGGAACGCATGAACCTTGAAGCCTCGCAGTACGAAGGTCCGGTGGGCATTGTGGGCGTTTTGGCCGAGGTGGCGCTTCTGGCGGGCATTCCCACCGTTTCGCTGTGGGCCGCCGTACCGCACTATGTGGCGCAGGCGCCGTCACCCAAGGCACAGCTGGCCCTCCTGCACCGGATCGAGGAACTGCTCCAGGTGCCGCTGGATACGCACGAGTTGGCAGAGGAAGCGGATGCCTGGGAGCGGGGCGTGGACGAACTTGCCACCGAAGACCCCGAGATCGCAGCGTATGTCCGTCAGCTGGAGGAAGCGAAGGACACCGCGGACCTGCCGGAAGCAACCGGGGAATCCATTGCCCGCGAGTTCGAGCGCTACCTGAAGAGACGGGGCCAGGACAGGCCCTGACCCGGCAAAACCCGATACAGCAAAGGGACCTGACGGGAAAAACGTTCCCGTCAAGTCCCTTTGCTGTTAAGCCCCGGAACCGTGCGTGAAGGCCTAGAGGCAGATGCCCAGGAGGGCGTCCACCGCATCCTTCACGAGGTCCCGGTCGGCGGGGCTGGCGGCAGCACCGCCGTCGTTCGCCTCGCGTGCCCACCGCGACACTGCGGCAACGGCCGCCGGTGCGTCAAGGTCAGCGGCCAGCGCAGCCCGCATGTCGGAGACCAGCGGTTCGGCGGAACCTGACGGGGCGTGCTCGAGGGCCCGGCGCCAGGCCGCGAGATCGGCTTTCGCAGCGCCAAAGCCTTCGTCAGTCCAGGACCAGTCGGAGCGGTAATGGTGGGCCAGGATGGCGAGCCGGATGGCGCCGGGGTCCTCCCCGGCGGCCCGCAGCTTGGAAACCAGCACCAGGTTGCCCTTGGATTTGCTCATTTTCTCGCCGTCGAGCCCCACCATGCCCGCATGCGCGAAGTGCCTGGCCAGCGGCACACCCGCGAGCGAGAACGCGTGGCCGGCACCCATTTCGTGGTGCGGGAAGATCAGGTCAGAGCCGCCGCCCTGGACGGTGAACGGGGACGGCAGGTACTTCTGCGCGATCACTGTGCATTCGATGTGCCAGCCGGGCCGTCCCGCGCCGAGGCTGCCGCCGGGCCAGCTCGGCTCGCCGTCGCGTGCCACGCGCCACAGCAGGGGGTCAAGGGCCTGGCGCTTGCCTGCACGGCCGGGATCGCCGCCGCGTTCCGCGAAAAGCTCCAGCATTTCGCTCTCCGGCAGTCCGGAAATGCTGCCCAGGCTCCATGCTCCCGGTGCCACAGACTGCTTGCCGGCCGCTTCGACGTCGTAATAGACGTCACCATCCGGCTCCCCGTTGGTGCCCTCAACCGTGTAGGCCAGGCCGAGGCTGACCAGCCGCTCCACCTCGGGCACGATCAGCCCAATGGATTCAACCGCACCCACGTAATGGTCCGGGGAGAGGACGTTGAGCGCTTCCATGTCAGTCTGGAACAGCTCAATCTGGCTGGCGGCGAGGTCCCGCCAGTCCACTCCGGTGGCCGTGGCCCGTTCCAGCAGCGGATCGTCGACGTCGGTCACGTTCTGGACGTAGGAGACTTCCTTGCCAGCATCGCGCCACGCCCTGTTGAGCAGGTCGAAGGCCACGTAGCTGGCTGCGTGGCCCATGTGCGTGGCGTCATAAGGGGTGATGCCGCAGACGTACATGGACGGCCGGGCCTCAGGCTCAAGTTCCACCTCGCGGCCTGCCGCGGTATCGAACAACCGGATGGCAGGCATGCTTCCGGGCAGGGCAGGAACGGGGCGGGAAGACCAGGATTTCACACACCAAGCCTAGTGCTAGGCGCTGATGACTCCGAAACCGAGCAGCAGGTACAGGCCCAGGCCCAGCAATATGCGGTACCAGACGAACAGGCGGTAGCTGCGGGTGGAGACGAATTTCAGGAACCAGCCGATGATGATGTAGCCCACCACGAAGGCGATGGCCGTCGCCAGGGCCGTTTCAGGCAGTCCGTAGGGTCCGGTGATGCCTTCCTTGGAGACCACCTTGTACAGCTGGTAGAGCCCGCTGCCGAATACTGCGGGGATGGCGAGAAGGAAGGAGTAGCGCGCTGCGGCCTCACGGGTATATCCCATGAGCAGGCCGAGCGTGATGGTGCCGCCGGACCGGGAGACGCCGGGAATCAGTGCCATGGCCTGCGCGAACCCGTAGAGGATGCCGTGCTTGTAGGTGAGGTGGTTGAGGTCGCGCTTCTGCTTGCCGACCGCGTCAGCGATGGCCAGGAAGAGGCCGAAGACGATGAGCATGGTGGCCACGATCCACATGCTGCGCAGCACCGACTCGATCTGATCCTGGAACAGCAGGCCGAGCACGATGATGGGAAGGCTGCCCAGGATGACCAGCCAGCCCATCCGGGCGTCGGGATCCTGCCGGGACACTTGTCCACGCAGAGAACCTGCCCAGGCTTTGGCGATCCGGACGATGTCCCGCCAGAAATACACCAGCACAGCCGTTTCGGTACCCAGTTGGGTGATGGCGGTGAAGGCTGCCCCCGGGTCAGCGGCGTTGGGAAGGAATTGACCCACGATCCGCAGATGCGCGCTAGAAGAAATTGGAAGAAATTCGGTCAGTCCCTGCACAAGGCCCAGCAGGGCCACCTCAAACCAGTTCACGCTAAGACCCTACGGCATGGGTACGGGTGGTTCTGCCCGTAAGCTTGCTGCTATGCAGCAGCGTTACGTCGGCAACAGTGGATTGCGTGTTTCAGCCCTCTCGCTCGGCACCATGGACTGGGCCGGCGAGACCGACGAACAGGACGCTTCCGAGCTGCTGCGCACCTTCCTCAACGCCGGCGGGCGGCACGTGGATACGGCAGCCTCCTACTCCGAAGGACGCGCCGAAGCCATGCTGGGTTCGCTGCTGGGCGACGTGGTGGCCCGGACCGAGGTCACCATCTCCACCAAGGCGGGAATGACGACGCCGGATGGCCGTCGCGCCGTCGATACCTCCCGTAACGCGATGCTCACCGGGCTGGAGGCCAGCCTGGCCAGGCTCGGCACCGATTACGTGGACATCTGGTTCGCCCAGGCCTGGGACGGGAACGTTCCGCTGGAGGAAACCCTGTCTGCCCTGGAGTATGCGGTCCGGACAGGCAGGGCCCGGTACGCGGGTGTGTCCAATTTCACCGGCTGGCAGGCGGCGAAGGCGGCGGCTGTTGCGGGCTTCCCGCTGGTGGCGGTGCAGGCGGAATATTCGTTCGTCCAGCGGAAGCCGGAAGCCGAGCTCATTCCGGCCGTGGAGGATGCCGGCCTGGGCCTGATGGCCTGGGCTCCGCTGGGCCGCGGCGTCCTGACCGGAAAGTACCGCGGCAGCATTCCGTCCGGGTCCCGGGGCGCTTCCGCTTCCGGGGCGGCGTATGTGGAGCCGTACCTGGCAGAGCAGCCCTCCCGGACGGTAGAAGCGGTCTGCATGGCAGCAAAAGGGCTGGGCAGGTCACCGCAGGATGTGGCGCTTAGCTGGCTGCTGTCGCAGCATGGCGTGTCCACCGCGATCGTGGGCGCACGGACACCCGTGCAGCTGAAGGAAATACTGGAGGCGCAACTTGCGCCGCTGCCGCCTGAAATTGCCCTGGCCTTGGAGGACGTGTCCGCGGTGCGGTAGCTTCAGTCCGATCCGCTGTCCCGGGAGTTACTCCTCGACGATCTCCAGATCCTCGTCGTCCACGTCGCTCTCCTCGTCCTCTTCGTCCTCGTCATCAAAGACCTGCAGCGGGGTTACTTCGTTGTAGGCCTCGTACAGTGCATCTTCATAAACTTCGAACGCATCTGCCACTGCGAAAAATGCTGCCTCAACGGACGGATCACCATCTCCGCGGCGGTTGGATGCTGCTATAAGGTGTTCTTCCAAAGCGGTGGTCAGGGACGAAAGCGCGACACGCGGATCGATGCTCATGACTTCACGTTAGCCGGAAAAGGACGAAAATGGAGAGCAATGAAGGAACAATTTCTCACCAGCTCGGTCCAGCGGGAACGGGACTATTTGAGGCAGTACGAGTACCTCGTACTGACGGTGAGTGCCGACGATTCGCTTCATGACGCACGGCGCCGCCTGGTGGAACACTCCGAGTACGGCAAGTGGGAACTGGAACGCAGCAAGCTGTATGTGGGCGGCGGCCGGCGGTTCTGGCTCCGCCGCAAGGTGTTGCAGGTCCAGCGGACCGTCTAGGCATTCATCCGCCCAGCGGACCGTCTAGGCATTCATCCGCCCAGCGGACCGTCTAGTTCTCGAGTGGCCCCAGCCAGGCGTTCGCCACCGTGTTGTGGGCTGATTCGTCGTCGGACGGGTGGAACATGCCGGCGAGGACATCCCGGTAGAGCCGCTCAAGTTCGGAACCACGGAAATAGCTGGATCCGCCGCTGACCCGGATGGCCAGGTCCACCACCCGCCGGGCCGTCTCGGTCGCATTGACCTTTAGCCCCACCAGCTTCGGGAACCACTGGGCGCCATGGTCAGCAACGGCGTCCACGTCCGCGGCCACCGATTTCAAATGCGGGTAAAGGTTGTCCATGGCCATTGCTGCCTCGGCAACCTTCCAGCGGATGTCCGGATCCTGGGCGTAACTCCGGCCGCCGTTCTTGAATGAGGTGCGGCGCGTAACGGTTTCGACGCCCACAGCCAGCGCCCGCTCCCCCAGTCCCGTGTAGACGGCGGCCAGCAGCGTTTCAAAGCAGGCAAAGATGGCGAAGACCAGGGGATCCGGGTTGGGCCCGACGGGAAGCTTGCGGAAGATCCGTTCCGCAGGGACCTGCACGCCCTCGAGGACAGTGGTGGCGGACTGGCTGGCACGCATGCCCAGGGTGTCCCAGTCATCGAGGATGCGGTAGCCGGCCGTCTCGCGGGTGATGAACCCGTGGACGAGTTCGCCGTCGCCGCCCCTTGCCTCCGGATCCTTTCCGAAAATCCCCAGCCGCGTCCAGGCCGGTGACAGGCTGGTGAAGATCTTCGTGCCCGTGAACGAGTAACCGCCATCCGGAAGAGGAGCAGCTTCGGTGCGGGAATCGAAAAGGACCGCGTCGTTTCCAGCCTCGGAATTGCCGAATGCGAAGACCTCGCCCTCTGCCGCTTCCTTGAGGACGAACTCCAGCGAGCTGTCCCCGCGGGTCTTCAGGACATGGGCGACGCCGGTCCATACCAGGTGCATATTCACGGCCAGGGCGGTGGCCGGGGCAGCCGTTGCGAGCCTTCGCTGGCACTGCGCCGCCGCTTCCAGGCCAAAGCCCATGCCGCCGTCGGACGCGGAGACAAACAACTTCAGGTGACCTGCGGCAGCAAGCTCCTGCAGGTCCTCGTGGAAAAAGCTGTTGTCCCGGTCGTAGCCGGCTGCCCTATTGCGGATCCGTTCCAGGAGGGAGTCCGGCAGCACGTCTTCAGGCGTCATCGGCTTCCTTGGTCAGTAGTTGGTGAGCAAGGTGTTGAGGACCCTGGCGCCGAACTTGAGCGAGTCCGCGGGAACGCGCTCATCGACGCCGTGGAACATGCCGGTGAAGTCGAGTTCGTCCGGCAGCATCAGGGGTGCGAAGCCGTAGCCGGTGATGCCCAGCCTGCTGAGGGATTTGTTGTCCGTGCCACCGGACAGGGTGTAGGGCAGTACCTTGGCTCCGGGGTCTTCGGAGTGGAGGGCGTCGATCATCGCGTCCACGAGGTTCCCGGCGAAGGGCACCTCAAGGGAAACATCCTGGTGGACGTAGCTGACATCGACGCCGGTTCCGGCCAGTTCGCGGACGATCTCCAGGACCTGCTCCTGCTGGCCGGGCAGGGTCCGGCAGTCTATGAGGGCTTCTGCCGATTCTGGGATGACATTGTGCTTGTAGCCACCCTTGAGCAGGGTGGGGTTGGTGGTGTTCTGGAGGGTGGCGCCCACGAAACGTGACACCGTGCCCAGCTGGTCAAGCAGGCGGTCCGGATTGTCGGCGTCGAACTCCACTCCCGTGAGTTCGGTCACGCCGTCAAGGAACTGGCGCGTGGTGGACGTCAGTTCGATGGGCCACTTGTACTCGCCGATGCGGGTGACGGCCGCGGCCAGGCGGGTGACGGCGTTGTCCGTGCTGATCTGGGAGCCGTGGCCGGCGCGGCCGTGCGCCACGAGGCGGAGCCAGGAGATGCCCTTTTCCGCCGTCTGCAGGAGGTAGGTGCGCTGGCCGCCTATAGTGGCGGAGAACCCGCCCACCTCCGAGATCGCTTCCGTGGCCCCCTCGAAGAGTTCGGGGCGCTTGTCCACAGCGTAGCGGGCGCCCAGGGCCCCGCCTGCTTCCTCATCGGCGAAGAAGGCGAAGATGATGTCCCGCTTGGGCTTCTTTCCTGTCCGGGCGAAGCTGCGCAGGACGGAAAGGATCATGGCGTCCATGTCCTTCATGTCGACGGCGCCGCGTCCCCAGATCAGCCCGTCCTTCAGTTCGGCACCGAACGGGTCCACAGACCACTGGTCGCGAAGGGCGGGGACGACGTCCAGGTGGCCGTGCACCACCAGGGCGCTGGCGGACGGATCCTCGCCTGCCAGGCGGGTCACCACGTTCGCCCTGCCCGGGGCGGACTCGAAGATTTCTGCGTCCAGGCCCACTTCCTCGATCAGCCCGGCGGCGTATTCAGCGGCCGCCCGCTCCCCCGGCACGGACCCGTCCCCGTAGTTCGAGGTATCGATCCGGATGAGTTCCTGGCAGATCCGGACAACTTCATCCTCGGGCAGGACGTCAGGCATTGAGAGCTCCTCGTTAGGGAATGACTGGCTGGCACGGGCGGAAACCGCTGCCCTCAGCCTACCCAAATGGCCCGATTCGTTGTTCCCGGAAAGTCGTGTTAGAGTTTTTCTCGCTGCTTCGGAGAGGCGCGAAACACCGGAAGGTGTGAACGGCTCCCGGAATACCACCTGCGCGGGTGGCGGAATGGCAGACGCGCTAGCTTGAGGTGCTAGTCCTCGAAAGGGGGTGGGGGTTCAAGTCCCCCTCCGCGCACAAACGGAAGCCCCGGAAAATCACAGATTTTCCGGGGCTTCTTCGTGCCCTCCCCCATACCCTCTCGGGCAGGGTGTGTTGGATACGACATTGCCGCAGGTCCCCGTCCTCCGGATGCGCGTTTGCCGCTCCCGTGCCGGGGAGTAGCGGGTGAGTGACCGCGGCGCGGGCGCAAAAACACCGGATCCGCTCATGCCACACCTAAGCTGGTCCAGTGGATCCGAGTCCCTCCCCCAGCCCCGTCCAAGTCATAGTGGACACCGGTCCGGCTGAGTGGTGACAGATTCTGGCGGCCCTGGGTCCGCTGGCCGTGCTGCTTGGTGCCCTGCTTGCCGCTTTCATCGGGTGGAACACCCTCCGGCAGCGGACCACGGCCGACGAGAAGGCCCTCGCGCAGAAACGGGAGGCTGACAACCGGGCAGAATGGTGGAAGCGTACGCAGTGGGCGATCGACAGCTCGATGTCCGACGAGCCTGACCGGGCGAAGCTGGGGCTTCGGGTGATGTCGGTTCTGGCCGAGAGCACCCTTGCGGGGCCGGAGGAACTGCAGATCATCACGTCCGCGTGGGTGGACCCGCTGGAGGTAGCCGAGCAAACCCGGGCGGAATTGCGTCACCAGGCGCGTCCGGGCAGGGTGGACGATGGGCCGGAACCGGGCGACAATGAATGAACAACCAAGGATGAGGTGTAGGAGGCGATGAGCATGATGACCGCCCCGGAATCAGACCGCGACCATGACTCGAATGGCGCCGCGGTGAAAGAACCCAAGCATGCCGCTGGCTCCGCGAAACTCTCCCACCGGCCCGCGTCCTATGACCGCGGTGTGCAGATCGCGGCTGCTCAGTTGAGGCTGGTGACTGACCGCCGGCTCGGAAGAACCACTCCGGAGTGGATCAAGGAACTCGCCCGGGAAGAACCGCAGGCGTCATAACACGAACTTTCCACACGGAAGAGCCAGCTCCACCGCGAACGGGGGCTGGCTCTTCTTGTTGCGGAGTCTGCTACGTCAACATTTGAGTGGAACCCGGCCAGGGCGGTCAGCAGCCTGTCCCCCATTCAAAACAGCTGTAGTGCCTCCTGCAACATCCGGTTGGCCCTGGGACTCAAAGCGCTCGTCGCCGATCAGGTATGCCCAAACGGCCGTGCCCACAACTTCACGCCGGTCCAGCCAACTCAAGGCCTTAGCCGTCACTGCCGCTTCGTATTTCTCGTCAGCCCGCGAGTCCTGGCTATGTAGTGTCTTCAGGATCTTGCCGGCCTGTGCGTGCGTATCCCCGTCCAGTTCAAGTCCGGTGCCCCCGACCAGTTTCCCGTCCAGGTACTCAAGAACCAGAAGGTTCAGCTCCCGGCTGGAGTCCAGCAGCCGGGCCACCCGGCCCTGGCTGACCAGGGGCCCGATGTAGGAGGAGTGGGCCGTGATTTCCCGGCCAATATGGTGGTTGTCCTGCCCTGCAGCTTTGACGATGACATCCGTATCGCCGTCGCGTACGTGCAGTACTTTGGTGTCCACCTGGCACCATGACAGGTCAGCGATGAGCTCGGGCGAGCCGTGCCGGGAGCTGACCAATTCTGCCTGCTGCTGTGACAACCGCCCGGCATCCCATCGCCCCATGCGTCGGAGCCTACCAACATGTCGCCCCGGAAGCGCAGGTGGTTGTTTTGAACAACCTGGGTGCCCACCATGGAAACGTGGACATGAAGCACAGCCGGCACGGACCTGCGTTTGCGCTCTGCCTGCTGAGCCTGCTTTGCAGCACTGCCGGGTGCGTCTATGACTACCCCGAGCCCTTGGAGCCCACTGCTTCCGGACCGCCGGTTACGCCAACAGCAGGCCGCCCGTCTCAAACAGCCACCCTCGAGCCTTACAGCGATCCGCAGATCCTGGAGCAGGAGGCCCAAAATTACGCTGAGCTGTACCGGCTCCTTAGGGCATCGCCGGGTCCAGTCCTCCTCTTTGAGGTAGGGCCACTGGACGGACCTGTCAGGGGCTTCGGCGCGACGGCTGCGGTGCCTGCCTCCGGGCGGTACACCGTCACAGCAGCCTGCGTCGGCGCCTCCGGGGCGAGGGTCTCGGTGGGCCAGGAGCATCCAGGGGCCCCTTTTCGGCCGGTGGAACTCGCGCTGGACTGCACCGGAACCACTTCCGAAGTTATGACCCTTCAACAGGGGTCCGTGTTTGCTCATCTGGTGTTGCCCGGCCCGGGAGATACGCCGTGGACCGGGGCAGTGGGCGGCGTCCGTGTGACTGGGGCGGGTTGACGCGTCTAACGTTCCCTCTGTGCTTACTCCCCGTCGTCCTTGGACTCGGGCCGGTATCGGTGGCCCATGGCAGCGCAAAAATCATGATCGGATAACACCCGTCGAGCTGCCATTACGGGTCCGTAACCCTTGGCGCCGGAGCAGCTTTCAGTGGCACACCTGCTCCTACACTGAGCCATGGATACGATCACTGGTGTGGCCCTCATTATCGGGGGCGCCTTGGCCTGGATAGGCATGACGGTTTTCGTTATCCTGAGGCTGCGGCGCCGCCGGAACGGGTCGACCCTCGTGGCCTCCGCTCCCCGGCCTGCTGACAGCGGGAGCCTGCACTACAGGCCCTGGCGGCGCGTCCGTCCAGCGACGACGCGGACTTCCCCCCGTCGCCACCACAGACCGCGCCTGAAAAAAGTCCGGTGATGACCCTTTCCGCTCTCCGCCGCAAACCCCAACAGTTTGCTGGCAGCAAAAAGCCCGCCTCCAGGGAAGCGGGCTTCTTGCTGCTTAGGCCGGGGCTAATAGCCAACCGGCCGGTCGAAGCGCTGCCCGGCAGGGTTGGACGGCAGGATCGCCATAACGATCAGGGCCAGTGCGCCGAGGAATGGCACCAGAATCAGCAGGGCCACCCAGCCGCTCAGGTTGGCATCATGCAGTCGGCGGACCAGCAGGGCGATGGACGGAACAATGACGGCCAGTCCCCATACGATCAAAAGGATGCTCCCCACGAGCGCTCCGGGGCCGGGAACCGGCGTGCCGTCGGCTGTCACCGTGGATCCGGCAGCGCCGGCCACGGAGGTGATGACGTTGAGGACGGCTCCTACGGCAAAGGCAACAAGCGCCCACCACCAGTATTCGCTCCGGCTGGCCCGGCCGGAGAAGGTGGCGTACTTCTTGAAAAAGCGCCGGACGGCCACGGGCAGCGTGGCCCCGTAGTAGGGCGCCCACAGCGGCGGCTCCCCGGCCGTGCCGGGCTGGTAGGACTGTTGCTGCTGGCTCGGGTATTGCGGATAGCTCATGGTTTCCCCCGGAAGTTTGTTGAGTGACGAGACCAGCCCATCCTAGGACCACCCTGCACCCAAAGTCCTTTCGATGGATAAACTTCATCAAATATTTTCCTGGCTTTGTCGCTGGTAACTGCCGGCGGCCCGCGGCACCATGGGCAGATGGAGGAGATGACGACGGCGGATGCCATTCCTGGCCACGTGGTCTTGCTGGGTGATTCCATCTTTGACAATGCCGCCTACGTTGACGGCGGCCCCGACGTCGTTAACCAGTTGAGGCAGGAACTGCCATCCTGGCGGTGCTCGCTGTTGGCCCTCGACGGCGACACGATAGCGGGCGTCCACCGGCAGCTCCGGGCGCTGCCCGGGGACGCAACCCATCTCGTGGTCAGTGCCGGCGGGAACGATGCCCTTGGCTATGCCCCATTGCTGGAGGAGAAGGCCCCCTCGGTTGCAGGGGCGCTCGCAATGCTGGCACGGGCACAGGAAAGGTTCGCCGCGGAATACGACGCCATGTTCAAACAGTTGGCGGCAACCGGCCTGCCCTGCGCTGCCTGCACCATTTATGACACGCCCCCATCCGGACCAGACCATCCGGTCCTCAAGGCAGCTTTGTGCCTTTTCAATGATCCGATTACCAGGGTGGCCTTCTCCCGGCGGGCAACCCTGATTGACCTCCGCCTGATCTGCAGTGAAGACGGGGATTACGCGAACCCGATCGAACCCTCGTCACAGGGCGGGCTCAAGATTGCCAAGGCCGTCGCAGAGTTCGCGCGAATGCCGCAGCAAAGCGCGAACTCCGTTGTGGTGCTGGGGCGGCCGCAACAGCGGCACCCGCTGCACTAATGGGGCCTTAATCTCCGTGGATGCCTGCCCCGTTCCCCCGGGTCTGCACCGGATACTGCCGGACGGAACTGAACCCGGCGGTGCTCTATACGCTCCGCGCGCTTCTGCTGCCGGCGCGCCTTGCGCTCGGAACGGTCGATGGCCGAAAGGATGCTCAGCGTCACCGTGACCCACAACAACGCTGCCAAAAACACCAAGCCAATTTCCATCTCAGTGCCCATGCTTAATTTTAGGCTGCCGCAGCCCCGCCGGCGGGGCTGCGGCGACAATTTATGAGCGGTCCCGCCGATCAGGGTGATCACCACCTAGAACAGGCCCAACTCCCGAACGGCAGCCAGAACGTCCGGGACCTTAATCGCCAGCAAAGCAGGGTCCGGCTCCGCTGAGAACGTGTCACCCCGCCGCAAATCCGCACGCGTCAGGACAATATGCGGGCCCGGCGGAGGCCCCCAGATTTCAGGCGGCGCGGGCCCGAACAGCACCACGGACGGGGTGCCGTACGCCGAGGCCAGGTGCGCGGCCCCGGTATCCGCAGAGATCACCAGGCGTGCCGCGGCGATCGTCGCCGCGAACTCCCCCAGCGAAAGTTCACCGGCCAGCACAGCCCCGGGCGCGAGGCCGGCCCGGCGGCACACGTCCATGGCCCTGTCCTTCTCCCCGCTGCCCCCCGTAAAGACGACCTTGTGGCCAGCTTCCACCAGGATGGCGGCAACCGCAGCGAAACGCTCAGCCGGCCACAGCCGGCTGCCGTAGGCTGCCCCGACGTGCAGGACCGTGGCGCCGGGAACGGGGCTGGGGACGTGCGGCAGGTGCAGGCCTACATCCAACGGGTCCGCGTCGATGCCATGCCACTCCAGGAGCCGGACCCAGCGTTCCCGTTCATGCAGTTCCGCGCGCCACGGCGGCCCTTCCCGGTCCGGGCTTCGATGCCCGATGGTCCGCCGGGCCTTGAGGGCGTCGATCCGTCCCTGGCTTTCCGGGCCGCTTCCGTGCAGATTGACCGCAACATCCACCACTCCCGCTTCCACGGCAAGCGGCTCGTCAAGGCCGTGGGTGGGCAGCAGTTCGTAACCGCCCACCAGGCCCAAAGCTTCCGAAAGCCACCCCTGCGCCGCATACCGCAGCCTGTGTTCGGGATACGCCCGCCGGAGCGCCTTCAGCGCCGGGACAGCAACCAGGAGGTCACCCAGCTTCAGGGCACGCAGGACCAAAAGCTCCGGTTTTCCATCGATGACGTCGCTGCCAGGTTCAAGGTTCTGCCCTACGCTCATGCGCCCTGCCTGACTGCTGCCGTTGCCATCAGGCTCCGCACATCCTCGTACACATCACGCACCGGGACGCCTGCAACAATGGAGTCGTTGTGCACGCAGCGCGGGGCGGTCCAGCCCACCTGCGTGACATCGATGCCGCAGGTGGGGCACGTGGTCACCCAGGCGGCATGGATCCGGTGCAGGCTTCGGCCCAGTGCCCCAGCATTAATAACGTTCCCTGCCCAGAAGATTCCTACCGTGGGCACGCCGAGGGCTTGGGCAAGGTGGCGGGGACCGCTGTCATTTCCGACCACCACGGCGGCTTCCGCCATCAGGCACACTAACCCGGCCATGTCCAGTGCCCCGGCCACCGAGGTGACGGCTGCCGATGCCGCCTGTTCCGCAATCTGCTCCGCCAGTTCCTGCTCGCTCTTGTCCCCGACGATCACCACCCGGCAGCCGTCGGCCGCGCAGGCGGCTGCAAGTTCGGCGAATTGCCCAACCGGCCAACGACGGCGGGGATCAGTCGCGCCGGGATGGATCACCACGAGGGGCTGGCCGCCGTCGTCCGTACCGTTATATTTGCCGCGCAACTTTGCGTGAGGTTCGAGGCGGGCCTCGAGGTCAACCGGGAACGCGCCGGCGAACCCCGCCACCTCCACTGCCCGGAGGGGTTCGTGCTGGTAGTAGAGGTATGGAACAGTCCGTTCCAGGCTGGCGGCGTCGGGCGTCCGGGTACCCACCGTGTGACGGGCTCCGAGCCGGAGCAGGAAAGGGTTTGAATATCTGCCCCCGCCGTGCACCTGGACGGCGAGATCGAAGTGCCGGGCCCGCATGTCCGCAAAAAAGGCCTCCAGCGCTTCCGGGTCTTCATCACCGGGACGGACTCCCTCTGAATACGGGAGTATGCACACCTCGTCCACCGGACTTTTCACTGCCGCCAGCAGCGACTTATGGATTGGTGAGCCCAAGAGGGTCAAGGTGGCATCCGGATATGCCGCCTTCAGGGCGGCCATGGCCGGGATGGCGAAGATCAAGTCGCCCAAACCGCCGCCCCGCAACACAGCGATCCTGGACACGGAATCGAACTTTTCCAGCACCGGGCCGACTCCTACGCCAACCTGCCCGGCACCACCGAACTCTGCAGTGAGCTGCTCCACATACGCCCCTTCGATTCGGGCGGAGATCGCGCCGCTTGCCGCGGGCCTCCGCTGCCTGCGCGGCCATCACACCCGCCGGGTGTGATGGCCGCCTCCCCTGAACCCGTACCCAGGCGGGGGCAAATATACTCCGCCTATTGGGGAATAGCCGTCCGATGCTGTACGTTTCATACGCGACAGGCGAACCAAAGAAAAGAGAAGCACCCAAAGTGGCAACCGATTACGATGAACTGCGCTCCGACGTCAAGGAATCGCAGGACAACTCCCTCGAGCAGCTCCAGTCAGCAAATGCTCCCGACGCGCGCAGCGTCGTCCTTGAGCTGGATGAAGCTGACGGGCTCGACGGCGCCGGCGTTCCCGGTGGCGAATTCGTCGCCGAGGAGCTCGTGGTACAGGTCATTCCGCAGGCTGACGACGAGTTCACCTGCTACTCCTGCTTCCTTGTCCGCCACCGGTCGCAGATTGCCCGCCAGAAGGATGGGCACAGCTACTGCACCGAGTGCGAGGGCTAGGAAGACAGGCCAGACGCGGCGCTGCGGATTAGTCCGTGGCCCCGCCGGCTCGAATGGCACGCTGCCCGGCAGCGTGCCTTTCCGCTTTTAAGCCGGCTTCAAGGCAACGTCCAGCAGCCGCTAGTACTGTAGGCGGCTATGGAATTGTGGCAAACCCTGGTCGTCTCGCTCCGCCGTACGGAGGTTCCGGCCATTACCTTCCAGGAGCTCCTGCTGGTGCTGCTCGTGGCAACGGCGCTCTCCATTCCCCGGCGCTCCTGGCGCTACTTCGGCCTGCTGGCAACAGCGGTCCACGAGCTGGGCCACGCCTTCGCCGCAGTCACCAGCGGGCAACGGCTGTCCGGCATCAGGCTTCGGCTCGACCATTCCGGAACCACCACCAGCTACAGCCGGAGCAGGGCCGCGGCGGCCTGGTCCTGCTTCTGGGGTTACCCCGTGCCCGCCATCGTCGGCGCCGGATTCGTGATCGCCGGTTTCAGCGGATGGGGACCGGCAGCGATTGCGGCCAGCACCCTTGTCCTGGCGGCATCCATGCTCTTCCTCCGGAACGTGGCGGGATTCCTTGTCACCGCCCTTGCCATTGCCTGTGCGCTGGTCCTCATCCTGCTGGTGCCGGACGCTTTCGTGGGCCATGTCGCCGTCGTCCTGGGCGTGGCCATGCTGGTGGCAGCCGTCAGGGACCTTTTCAAACTGGCAAACGTCCACCTCCGCCGCAGGGACCGGCTGGGGACGTCCGACGCCTACCTCCTGTACCGCGCCACCGCCGTGCCGTCCGCTGTATGGATTGCCCTGTTCGCCGTTCTTGTGGCCGGCTCCTGGTTGGCCGCCTGGCAGCCCATCTCCCTTATCCTTGCCCGGGGCGCTTAGGCTAGTGCCATGAGCCAGGAAACGGACAGCATCCAGCAGGCCGCCAGCGGCACGACGGCGAACCACAGCACCCGTGGCGCGTACGTGACCGGGGGTGCCGAATTCACCCGGGATACCAACTACATCGAGGACCGGATCACCCGGGACGCCAGGCCCGGGGACAACGGAGAGCCGGGCTGGCTGGTGGAAGCGGGGCGTTACCGCCTCATTGCAGCGCGCGCATGCCCCTGGGCCAACAGGGCTGTGATCGTCCGGCGCTTGCTGGGCCTGGAGGACGCCATTTCCCTGGGACAGCCTGGCCCCACCCATGATGCACGTTCCTGGACGTTCGACCTCGACCCGGGCGGTGTGGATCCGGTCCTGGGGATCGAACGGCTTCAGGAAGCATATTTCAAGCGTTTCCCGGGATATCCCCGCGGCATCACGGTCCCCGCGATCGTGGACGTCGCGAGTGGAGAGGTGGTCACGAACAATTTCCCACAGATCACCCTCGATTTTTCCACTGAGTGGACCGAATTCCACCGGCCAGGGGCGCCAAGGCTCTACCCGGAAAATTTGCGCGAAGAGATCGACCAGGTCAATAAGAGGGTGTTCACCGAGGTGAACAACGGGGTGTACCGGTGTGGCTTTGCCGGGTCTCAGGAGGCCTACGACACAGCCTACGAGCGTTTGTGGGCCGCCCTGGACTGGCTGGAGGACCGGCTGTCCCGCCAGCGCTACCTGGTGGGAGACACCATTACGGAAGCAGACGTCCGGCTTTTCACCACGCTGGCGCGCTTCGACGCCGTCTATCACGGCCACTTCAAATGCAACCGCCAGAAGCTCACCGAAATGCCCGCGCTCTGGGCTTACGCAAGGGATCTGTTCCAGACGCCCGGCTTCGGGGACACCACCGACTTCGTGCAGATCAAGCAGCACTATTACATCGTCCATGAAGACATCAACCCCACCGGGATCGTCCCTGCCGGTCCCGACCTTGGCGGATGGCTCGAAGAGCACGGCCGCGAGGCACTGGGCGGCCGGCCTTTCGGGGACGGGACTCCCCCGGGCCCCGTCAGGAAGGGTGAGGAAGTGGCAGCAGGACACGGAGCCGGCCACTAGAAGGAAAGCGTTTTCTGGATAGACTGTCCGGGTGCAGACACCCCACGGCTTCGTAGCGCCCGGTTTTGACAACGTCCTGGACCTGTTCGAGTCCTTCCTCGCCGAGAATCCCGGCTACAGCGCGCAGGTGGCTGCCTATCATCACGGGACGCGCGTTGTAGACATCACCGGCGGCCCCCACATGAGCCCGGATACCCTTACCGGGGCATACTCCTGTTCCAAAGGCGTGGCAGCGATGGTCGTGGCCCTGCTGGTACAGGACGGACTCCTTGACCTGGACAGCACCGTGGCCAGCTACTGGCCCGAGTTCGCTGCACATGGCAAGGACCGGCTGCTGGTCCGCGAGGCCCTGTCCCACCAGGCGGGGCTGATGGGCCTTGAGGGAGGGTTCCGCCTGGACGAGTTCACTACGCCTGCTGCAGCGGAGCGGCTGGCTGCGGCCAAACCCACCTGGCAGCCAGGGCGCCAGTTCGGTTACCACGCCCTGACCATCGGGATCCTCATGGAAGAGCTGTGCCGGCGTGCGGCGGGCGAATCACTGCAAAGCCTCTATGAGCGCCGGATCCGCAAGCCGGAGAACGTCGACTTCTTCCTGGGCCTGCCGGCAGACCTGGAACCGCGTTACCGTGACGTCCTCTACCAGGAACCGGCCGGGCAGCCCTGGCTCGATCCACTCAGTTTGGATGGCCTGAACAGCAACGCTCCGGTCAGCAACATCATGGAGCTCCCCAACATCCGCAGCGTCCGCGCGGCAGGAATGTCAGCAGCCGGCGGCGTAGGATCGGCGGAAGGCCTCGCCAGGCTCTATGCTGCCGCCACCACCGGCGCGGAGGGCGAACCGCCGTTCCTCACTTCCGAAACAATTGACCTGATGGCGGAGGAACAGGTGTGGGGGCTCGACCGGTCCTCAGGGCTGGATAACGCTTTCGCCGTCGTCTTCATGAAGCCGCACCCCTCCCGGAACTTCGGCAGCCACCGCGCTTTCGGCCATGAAGGGGCCAACGCCGCGTTGGGTTTTGCCGACCCCGCCTACTCCCTGTCCTTCGGCTACATTCCCCGCCGGCAGGAGGACGGACGCACCCCTGGAAGGGCCCACCGGCTCGCTGCAGAGGTACGCCGTTCGGCGGCTGCATTGTCCTAGGAGTACTTCGACAGCCCACCTTTCGCGTGCTCTTCCGCGCCTGACCAGCGGCTTTGGACGCTCCCGGAATGCGCCATAGTGTGGAACGGATGGGTAATACTCAAGTACGGCAGCAAGTCCGGTGGGCCAGGGGAACCCGTCTTCTGAAGCAGTCGTTGGAAGGACTGTCGGCGGCATTCGCCGCCCAGCGGCTCCAACTGGCGGCGAAGGCCGCCGTTGCGGCCGGACTGGCTTTCGCCATCGCGCCGTTCATGCCGGGAGCCGCCGCCAACTATCCCTACTACGCACCGCTGGGCGCTTTGGTGGCGATGTACCACAACGTTGCCGGCTCTGTAAGGCAGGGCCTGCAGGCCCTGGTCGGGCTCGCCCTGGGCATCGGCATAGCCATCGTCCTCGTCACCATCACCGACCCGTCCCCGCTCGCCGTCGCAGCGCTAATGGGGATTGGTGTGCTGCTCGGTGGACTCCCCCGCATCGGGTCAGGCAGCGATTGGGTTCCGACGGCGGCCCTGCTGGTCCTGCTGGTGGGCGGTAGCAATGCGGACGACTTTTCGTTCGGATACCTTCTGCAGATGGGCGTGGGCGTGTCGGTGGGCATCGCCGTGAACTTCCTGCTTTGGCCGCCGCTGCACTTCAAGGCAGCAGCAGCCAGCCTGGACGATCTCCGGCGTGCCCTCGGCCGGCAACTGACCGATATGGGAACGGCCTTGAAGGAGGAATGGCCTCCGGAGCATGAAGACTGGTCCCGCCGGTCGGACGAACTTGCGGAGGCTGCCCGTTCCGTTCGGCACCTGGTCGACGAAGCGGACGCAAGCCGCCGGGCGAATCCCCGCCGGAAACTCCACCCGCGGGACGTGGACCTTGACTACCGGACCCTGCGTGAGCTTGAACGCGTGACTTTCTATATCCAGGACATGACCGATGTGCTCTCGGACGTGATCTGGGTCAGAGACGTGCCTTACGCGGTGCCGGTACAGGACAGCGGCCCGCTTGCTGATGCCATGACGGCGACCGGTGAGCTGCTGCACTCGTACACCGACAGCGATGAGCCGACGCAGCGCGAGCGGTTCCAGGCCGCGAGGGATGCGGTGGAGGCCAGTATGGCCGCCACCGCGTCCCGGAAAACAACGGGTGACACGGTTCCGGCGTCGGAGTCGATCCTGCTGAGCCTCCACCGCATCCTGCGGGCCGTCGGGCGGGCCGACTAAAGCGCGGTGACGGAACCGCTGAAATGGCGTCGGCCGGACCGGGGGTTCCAAGCGACAAAGCGCGAACGCCGCCAGGCCCCCGAATCGTCCTGCTCGCTTCCAATCTCCAGGGCCACCCTGCATGGGAGGAACACCGGCGCGTCGAAATCGACGTCCCAGGTGAAGGAATCGCCGCGGATGGAACCGACGTCGGCGAGCGCGCGTGAGGCCAGGTACATGCCATGGGCGATGGAACGCCGCATGCCCAGGGCTTTCGCCGACAGGACGCTGAGGTGGATCGGGTTGAAGTCGCCGGACACGGCGGCGTACGCCCGTCCCGCGTCCACACCCAGTTGCCACAGCGCGGTCGGATCCGGCGCCTTGAAGTCGCCCTTCGGCGGTGCCGCCGAGGGCTTATCGACTCCGGGCAGGAACACCCCCTTGGCCAAATACGTGGAGGTTCCCCGCCAGGAGATGTCCTCTTTTCCTGCGAGGCGCACCTCCGCGACGACGTCCACTTGCGTACCTGCGCGGTGACCCCGGAGGTTCTCCACCCTGGCCGTGATGTCCAAGGCGTCCGTGAACAGGACGGGGGAGCGCTGTTCCACGCTGTTGTGCAGGTGGATCATGCCCAGCAAGGGCAGCGGGAAGTCATCCCTGTTCATCACGCTCATGGCCACCGGGAAGGACAGGGCGTGGATGAACCCGGCGGGCAGGACGTCACTGGCCGTCTCTCCCAGGAGGTGCTGGTAGGCGGTCAGGTTGGCCACATCCACGGTCACACCACGGACTTCATGGCTCTCCGACGGAAGGGCCGCCTGGTCGTGGGTCCCCAGCAGCCGGCGCCTGGCCGCCTGGGCGGCCGCGTTGACATACAGCTTGGACAGCGACGGCATGTCGCCGAGGATGACCGGCTGCGCGGGCGTCATGCCCCCACCATGTTCTGCCCGCAGACCCGCAACACCTCACCGTTGATGCCCCCGGCGGCGTCACTGGCGAGGAACGCTATGGTTTCGGCGACGTCGGACGGCTTGCCGCCCTGCTGCAGGGAGTTGGCCCGGCGGGCCACTTCCCGCAGGGCGAACGGAATCCGCTCGGTCATTTCGGTCTCGATGAACCCCGGCGCGACGGCGTTAATGGTGCCACCGGCAGTCACCAGCAGTGGTGCCGTTGCGCGGACCATCCCCATCACTCCCCCCTTGGACGCGGCGTAGTTGGTTTGCCCCCGGTTGCCGGCAATGCCGCTGGTGGAGGCAACAGAAACAATACGTGGTGCCGGCCCGAACTGTTCAGATGCGAGCAGTGCCTCATTGATCCGCAACTGGGCGGAGATGTTGATGTTGATCACCGAACTCCAGCGCCCGTGGTCCATGTTGGCCAGCAGCTTGTCCCGGGTGATGCCTGCGTTATGGACCATGATGTCCAACCGCCCATGCCGCTGCACGGCATGTTCCAGGATCTTCTGGCCGGCGTCTTCCCGGGTGATATCCAGCTGGAGGGCGGTCCCCTTCACCGCATTGGCCACAGCAGCCAAATAGTCTCCTGCCGAGGGCAGGTCCACCAGCACCAGCGTTGCGCCGTCGCGGTGCAGCGTGCGGGCAATCTGGGCACCAATGCCCCTGGCGGCCCCGGTCACCACGGCCACCTTGCCTGCCAGCGGCCTCTCGACGTCGTCCGGAAGGCTTCCTGCGGCGCTGGATACGGTCAGGAACTGGCCGTCCACATAGGCCGAACGGCCGGAAAGGAAGAACCGCAGCGCAGCCAGAACAGAAGGACTGGCTGCCTCCACTCCCCCGGCGAGGAGGATACCGTTCCCGGTGGCACCGGCACGGAGCTCCTTTGCCAGGGAGCGGAGGAACCCGTCCACGGCCTGCCGGGCAGCGGCCGCCGCCGGCGTGTCTGCCTCCCGGGACGGGCGCGAAACGGTCACCACGCGGGCAGAGGGGCCGAGGTCCCGGAGGGAGCCCGCTGCGGCAAGGACCGGCTTCTCAAGATCCTGGGGATGCGCCACCTCGTCCAAGACCAGAATGATGGCGCCAAGCTTTTCCCGCGGTACGGCATGCCGCCGGACATCGAGGTCCCATGACAAAAGTTCTGCGGCCAGTTTGTCGGCCGCTGCCGATTCACCCAGGACTACAACAGGTCCGGTAACCAGTGGTTGCCCGGGTTCATACCTGCGCAGGACTGCCGGCTGCGGCAGTCCCAGCTTCCTGGCCACATTCTTGCCGAGCCCCTGGTTCACCAGCTGGGCGTACTTGTCCGTCATCAGGTTCCCCCTACAGCGATTCGAGAAGAGCGACGACGCCCTGTCCACCGGCCGCGCAAACAGAGACCAGGCCCCGGGCCGGGCGGCCGTCGACGTTGCCCTTTTCGTGCAGCTGTTTGGCGAGTGAGGCCACAATCCTGCCTCCGGTAGCGGCGAAGGGGTGCCCGGCTGCCAGCGACGATCCGTTGACATTGAGGCGTGCCCGGTCGATCTTCCCGTATGCCCCGTCCAGGCCGAGCCGGGTCCGGCCGAATTCCTCGTCCTCCCAGGCGGCAAGCGTGCTGAGAACAGTGGCGGCGAACGCCTCATGGATCTCGAAGTAGTCGATGTCCGCCAGGGTGAGGTTGTGCCGGGCCAGCAGCCGGGGCACAGCGAAGACCGGCGCCATCAGCAGCCCGTCCTTGCCGTGCACAAAGTCCACCGCAGCGGCCTCGGCGTCCACCACCGCGGCGAGCTTGGGAAGGTCGCGGGCGTCGGCCCACTCGTCCGAGGCCAGCAGGACGGTGGAGGCGCCGTCGGTCAAAGGGGTGGAGTTGCCGGCCGTCATGGTCGCATCGGAGCCCAGGCTCCTGCCGAATACCGGCTTAAGGGACGCCAGCTTTTCCATCGAGGTATCAGCCCGGAGGTTGCCGTCCCGCGTGAGCCCGCGGTATGGCGTGATGAGGTCGTCGAAGAATCCCGAGTCGTATGCCGCGGCGAGGTTGCGGTGGCTGTTCAGGGCCACCTCGTCCTGCGCCTCACGGGAGATCTTCCACTGCGCCGTGGTGAGCGCCTGGTGTTCCCCCATTGAAAGGCCCGTCCGCGGTTCAGCGGTACCCGGCGCCAGCGGGGCCAGGTCCTTGGGCCGAAGGCGGCTGAGGATCTGCAGCCGCTGGGGAAGGGTCTTGGCGCGGTTAAGATCCAGGATCACTTCCCGGAGCCCCTCGCTCACCACCACCGGCGCATCGGAGGCGGAGTCCACACCGCCGGCAATTGCCGAGTCGAGCTGTCCCAGCTTGATCTTGTTCGAAAGCCCCACCACGGTTTCCAGTCCCGTGGCGCAGGCCTGCTGCAGGTCATAGGCCGGCGTCTCCGGGGACAGGGCCGAACCCAGGACTGCCTCCCGGGTGAGGTTGAAATCCCTGGAGTGCTTCAGGACCGCACCGGCCGCCACCTCACCCAGCCGTTCATCCTGGAGCCCGAAGCGTGCGATCAGGCCGTCAAGGGCCGCCGTCAGCATGTCCTGGTTCGAAGACTTGGCGTAGGCGGCACCGGCACGGGCAAACGGAATCCTGTTTCCTCCCACAACCACCGCCCTTCGGAAGGCGGGGGTTGAACTGGCTGCGGCGCCTGGTGCTGCGGGGCCGTTGATGGACTGTCCGTCAATGGACATGGCTGTCTCCTCTGGTCACAAGCAATTACCGATACCCAGCGTACCTGATACGCTGGGTATCGTGAATATTTCGGAACCCTCCCCTCACGCGTCACCTGCCGGGCCAAGCGCCGACGGCAGATCGTCACGCTGGCAGACCCACCGGGAGGAGCGGCGGCGCGAACTGATCAAGCAGGCGCGGCGCGCGGTGCACGCGTTGGGCAGCGACGCCTCCATGGAAGACATTGCCGCGGCTGCTGGAACATCCAAGTCGGTTTTCTACCGCTACTTCGGAGACAAGGCCGGCCTGCAGCAGGCCGTGGGCGAAGTAGTCCTCGACCAGATGCAGCGCCGCATCCGGGAGGCCGCCCAGAGCGCACTGACGCCTCGGGAGGGGTTGCTGGCCATGGTGGCGGCCTACTTGCAGATGGCCGACACGAGCCCGAATGTCTACACCTTCGTGACCCGTTCCGCTGCCGCGGAGTCTGCCGACGCTGCCCCGGGAGGGCCGGTGTCCGGCGCCCTGGGACACTTCTTTGACGCCGTGGCGGAGATGATCGCAACGCCCATGCGCTCGCATCTGGGCGACGGCAAGGAATCCGTCATCGGTTACTGGCCCAAGGCAGCCATCGGCCTGGTCCGCAATGCGGGCGAACAGTGGCTGAGCACGCCTGATTCCCCCGCAAAGCCGGGCCAGGAAGCCATGGCACGGCAGATCACCGCCTGGCTTTGCGTTGGCATTGCCCCCGAACTGACCCCTTTAAGCACCACCAAACCGCCTGTCAGCACCAGCAAAGGATATTGACATGACCGAAGTAGTGGACCGCCCCGCCGGCAAGGGCCACAAGCCTGCCACCACGGCCCACCCCGTAAACGACCACGCCCAGCCTGCGGTCAACGTTGACGCGCTGGGCAGGCAGCTCCTCGGCAAGTGGGCGGCCGTCCGCCTGCAGTCAAGGGACCTGGCAGGGCGTCCCGAACTCCACAAGGTCGAGGGGCTTCCGCATACTGAGCACCGCGCCCGGGTGTCCGGGCAGCTGCAGTACCTTGTGGACAACAGTGCTGTCCACCGCGCCTTCCCCTCCGCATTGGGCGGCTCCGACGACCACGGCGGCAACATCGCCGGGTTCGAGGAACTTGTCGTGGCCGACCCGTCCCTGCAGATCAAGGCAGGTGTGCAGTGGGGCCTCTTTGGTTCGGCCGTCATGCACCTGGGCACGGAAGAACACCACGCCAAATGGCTTCCCGGCATCATGAGCCTGGAAATCCCTGGCTGCTTCGCCATGACCGAAACCGGCCACGGCTCCGATGTGGCCAGCATTGCCACCACCGCCACCTACCACCCGGAATCCGAAGAGTTTGTGGTGCACACTCCTTTCCGCGCCGCCTGGAAGGACTACATCGGAAACGCCGCCATCGACGGGCTGGGAGCAGTGGTGTTCGCGCAGCTCATCACCCGAGGGGTCAACCATGGCGTCCACGCTTTCTACGTCGACCTTCGCGATCCCCGGACGAGGGAATTCCTTCCGGGCATAGGCGGTGAGGATGACGGCGTCAAGGGCGGGCTCAATGGCATCGACAACGGCCGGCTGCACTTCACGAACGTCCGCATCCCCCGTGCCAACCTCCTGAACCGCTACGGTGACGTGGCCGCCGACGGCACCTACTCGTCCCCCATCGCGAGCCCGGGCCGCCGTTTCTTCACCATGCTCGGCACCCTGGTCCAGGGGCGGGTTTCCCTGGACGGGGCGGCAGTGGCTGCCTCCAAGGTAGCCCTCAAGGCAGCCGTCCACTACGCCGCCGAGCGCCGCCAGTTCAACGCGTCCAGCCACACGGACGAAGAAGTCCTGCTCGACTACCAGCGCCACCAGCGGCGGCTGTTCACCCGGCTCGCCACCACGTACGCCGCCGGTTTCGCCCACGAACAGCTCCTGCAGAAGTTCGACGACGTCTTCTCCGGCGCCACCGACACAGATGCGGACCGCCAGGACCTGGAAACCCTCGCCGCGGCACTGAAACCGCTCAGCACCTGGCATGCCCTGGATACGCTGCAGGAATGCCGGGAAGCCTGCGGCGGCGCCGGCTTCCTGATCGAGAACCGGTTCGCATCGCTGCGGGCGGACCTGGACGTCTATGCCACTTTCGAGGGGGACAACACCGTCCTGCTGCAACTGGTGGCCAAACGCCTCCTGGCCGACTACGCGAAGGAATTCCGCAGCGTGGATTTCGGCGTCCTGGCCCGCTATGTGGTGGGCCAGGCCACCGGCGCTGCCATCCACCGCACCGGGCTGCGGCAGGTGGCCCAGTTCATGGCGGACACGGGTTCGGTGCAGAAGGCGGCGATTGCCCTGCGTGACGAGGAAGGCCAGCGCGCCCTCCTCACCGACCGGGTACAGACCATGGTGGCTGAGGCGGCAGCGGCGCTGAAAGGCAGCAACAGGCTCTCGCAGGAACAGGGCGCCGCGCTGTTCAACCGGCATCAGAACGAACTGATCGACGCAGCGCAGGCCCATGCCGAGCTGCTGCAGTGGGAGGCCTTCACGGAGGCGCTCCGCGACGTCACCGATCCTGGCACGAAAACAGTGCTGACCTGGCTTCGGGACCTCTTCGGCCTCAGCCTGATCGAAAAGAACCTGTCGTGGTACCTCATGAACGGCCGTCTCTCCATGCAGCGCGGCCGTACCGTGGGTGAATACATCAACCGGCTGCTGGTGAAGATCCGCCCGCACGCCCTGGACCTGGTTGATGCCTTCGGCTACGGCGACGAGCACGTCCGGGCAGCCATTGCCACCGGCGCCGAGAAGACCCGGCAGGACGAAGCCCGGGCGCACTTCCGGACCCAGCGGGCCAGCGGCAAGGCACCTGTCGACGAAAGGGTGCTGCTGGCCAGGACCGCGGCCGGGCGCCACAGCTGACCCAGGCCCTGCTGCTGACTGAGGACAAGACGACGGCGCCGCCTCCCCGCGAGGGAAGCGGCGCCGTCGTCGTTCTGTTGTAAGGAACGGTCAGCGTGCCGCGGGCAGCACCGAGCGGTACACCTCAAGCGTGGTTTCGGTGATGGACTCCCAGGAGAAGTGCTTCTCGGCGCGGAGCCGGCCCGCCTGTCCCATGGCGCGGGCGCGTTCGGGGTCCGACACCACCTCGGTCAGGGCCGCGGCGAACTCGCTGACGAACTTCTCCGGGTCCAGCGGCGTGCCGGTGCCGTCTGTGACCTGCTCCAGGTCCACCAGCAGGCCGGTCTGGCCGTGCTCGACCACTTCGGGGATGCCGCCCGTGGCGCTGGCAACGACGGCGGCGCCGCAGGCCATCGCCTCGAGGTTCACGATGCCCAGGGGCTCGTAGATGGAGGGGCAGGCGAAGGCGGTGGCGTGGCTGAGCACCTGGATCAGTTCATGCCGGGGCAGCATACGTTCGATCAGCACGACGCCGGTCCGCTGGCTTTGCAGGTCCTCGATCAGCCGGGCGGTCTCGGCGGCCAGTTCCGGGGTGTCTGCGGCGCCGAGGCACAGGACCAGCTGGACGTCGTCGGGCAGCTTCGCTGCGGCCCGGAGGAGGTATGGCACACCCTTCTGGCGGGTGTTCCTGCCCACAAACACGACGCTCGGCTTGGCGGGGTCGATGCCCAGGGCACGGACGGCGTCGTCGTTTTCGTCCCGGTTCCACAGCTCGACGTCGATGCCGTTGTGCACCACGCGGACCTTGGCCGGATCCACGCTGGGGTAGCTGCGCAGGATGTCCTGGCGCATGCCTTCGGACACCGCGATGATCGCCGCTGCTGCCTCGTAAGCGGTCTTCTCGACCCAGGATGAGAGCGCGTACCCGCCGCCGAGCTGCTCGGCCTTCCACGGACGCAGCGGCTCCAGGCTATGGGCGCTCAGGACGTGCGGGATGCCGTGCAGCAGCGAGGCCAGGTGCCCTGCCATGTTGGCGTACCAGGTATGCGAATGGACCAGGTCCGCGCCCTCGACGTCCGGAACGATCCGCAGGTCCACGCCGAGCGTCTGGACGGCGGCATTAGCCGAGCCCAGATCCTCCGGCACGGAGTAGGACGTCACATGGGCGCCATGGTAATCGGCGTCGCGGGGAGCCCCAAAAGCACGAACCTGCAGGTCAACGTGCTTACTAAGCACCCTGCTCAATTCGGCCACATGCACCCCGGCGCCGCCGTAGATCTCCGGCGGGAACTCTTTAGTCACAATGTCTATTCGCACAAGACCCAAGGTAGTCCTTCACGCATAACTGTTCTAGTGTGAAGGAGTCCGGGCATGCCGGACTGTTTGGGGAGATACGAAGGCGTACAGGAGCGACCACTATGCCGTTGAACAAAAAAGTCCTGGCCATTGTCCTCGCAGGCGGCGAGGGAAACAGACTGATGCCACTGACGGCAGACCGCGCGAAACCGGCGGTGCCCTTCGCGGGCAGCTACCGCCTTATCGACTTTGCCCTGTCCAACCTGGTGAATTCCCGCTACCTGCAGATCGTCGTCCTGACCCAGTACAAGTCGCATAGCCTGGACCGACATATTTCCGAGACCTGGCGGATGTCCACGCAGCTGGGCAACTACGTTGCCTCGGTGCCGGCGCAGCAGCGCGTCGGCAAGAGCTGGTTCCTGGGCAGCGCCAACGCCATTTACCAGTCCTTGAACCTCATCCACGACGCCAACCCGGACATTGTGGTGGTGGTCGGCGCCGACCACGTGTACCGCATGGACTTCGCCCAGATGGTGGCGCAGCACGTCAGCAGCGGTGCCAAGGCTACCGTGGCCGCCGTCCGCCAGCCCCTCAACATGGCCAACCAGTTCGGCGTCATCGAGGTGGACCAGAACGATCCGCAGAAGATTGCCGCGTTTGTGGAGAAGCCCGCCTCCACGCCCGGCCTGGCAGCCGATCCCACCCAGTTCCTCGCCTCCATGGGCAACTACGTGTTCGACGCCGACGCCCTGGTGGACGCCCTGCACGTGGACGCCGAGCGGCTGGACACCAAGCACGACATGGGCGGGGACATCATCCCCTACTTCGTCAACCAGGGCGAGGCGGGCGTCTACGACTTCACGCTGAACGAGATTCCCGGATCCACCGAACGGGACCGCACCTACTGGCGTGACGTTGGAACCATCGACTCCTTCTACGACGCGCACATGGACCTGATCTCCCCGCTGCCGGTCTTCAACCTCTACAACTCCGAATGGCCCATCTACACCCGCCAGAGCATCTCCCCGCCGGCCAAGTTCGTCCGCGGCCAGAACAACACCGTGGGCACGGCGCTGGACTCCATCGTCTCCAGCGGCGTGGTCATCTCGGGCGGCGTGGTGGAGGGCTCTGTCCTGTCCAACGACGTCTACGTGGCAACCAGCAGCCGCGTGATCGACTCCGTCCTGATGGACAAGGTGCAGGTGGGTGCGGGCGCAGTCATCAACCGTGCCATCATCGACAAGAACGTCAAGGTTCCCGCCGGGGCAGCCATCGGACTTGACGCCGACCTGGACCGGGCGCGCGGCTTCAAGGTCACCGAGTCCGGCATCACCGTCCTCGCCAAAGGCCAGAAAGTTCCCGAACCCGGGGAAGAGGAGAGGCAGCTGGCAGCCAGGAACCTGCACCTCGTCCCCAACGCGGTCAAGGCTGCCGCGGCACAGTACCCGGATGTCCGGGAGTCCGTGGACAAGGTTGCCCAGACCCACGCCGCTGCCGCTGCTGACGCCGGACCCCGGGCCCGGCTCTCCTAGCTGCTAACTGGCTTTTCCACGGTGGGCGGCACCCCAACGGGTGCCGCCCACCGTGTTTAAGCTGCCGCTTCGAGCTGTAAAATTAGCCTAATGAGCTCCCCCGACCTGACCCCTGAGGAAATCCAGGCCTGCCTCAAGGTCCTGAACACCATCCACGCCTATGACGAGGAGCACCCGGACTACGTGTCGGTGCGCCGCGCCACCGGGAAGATGTTCAAGGCCGTCAAGCGGCACCGCCGGGTCACCAAGCGGGACCTCATCGCCGAAGCCGACCGCGCCGTCCTCGCCCAGACGGCAACCGCCGCACCAGACAGGATCGACGACGAAACACGCGGCAACAAGCTGGCTCCCTCCGCCACCGGGAAAGTGGCCGGGCACCTCATCCGGTCCCGGCCGTGCTACATCTGCAAGCAGCACTACACACAGGTGGACGCCTTTTACCACCAGCTGTGCCCGGAGTGCGCTGCCTTCAGCCACAGCAAGCGCGATGCCCGGACAGACCTGACCGGCCGTCGTGCTCTGCTGACCGGAGGCCGGGCAAAGATCGGGATGTACATTGCGCTGCGGCTGCTGCGCGACGGCGCCCACACCACCATCACCACGCGTTTCCCCAAGGATGCCGCGCGCCGCTTCGCCGCCATGGAGGACAGCGCCGACTGGCTGCACCGGCTACGCATCGTGGGCATCGACCTCCGCGACCCCGCACAGGTCATGGCACTCACGGATTCCCTCAACGGGGCAGGTCCGCTGGACATCATCATCAACAACGCGGCGCAGACGGTCCGACGCTCCGGCAACGCCTACAAGCCGCTGGTGGACGCCGAGGACGAGCCCCTGCCCGCCGCGCTGGAGCGGGCGAACGGCGGTCCCGAACTGCTGACCTTCGGCCACGCGCACGACAAACACCCCTTGGCGCTGGCCGGCAGCGTCACGGAGCATCCCGTGCTGGCCGGTGACGCCATCACATCGCTTGCACTGTCCACCGGCTCCGCTTCACTGGAACGCATCGCGTCCGGGACGGCGATCGACGCCGGCGGGCTGGTGCCGGACCTCGCCACGATCAACAGCTGGACCCAGGTGGTGGACGAGGTGGACCCGCTGGAGATGCTCGAAGTGCAGCTCTGCAACGTCACGGCCCCGTTCCTGCTGGTCAGCCGGCTGCGGGAAGCCATGAAACGGTCCACGGCCCGGCGCAAGTACATCGTCAACGTCTCCGCCATGGAGGGCCAGTTCTCCCGCGCCTACAAAGGCCCGGGGCACCCGCACACCAACATGGCCAAGGCTGCGCTGAACATGATGACGCGGACCAGTGCGCAGGAAATGCTGGAGACGGACGGGATCCTGATGACCGCCGTCGATACCGGGTGGATCACCGACGAGCGCCCGCACTACACCAAGGTCCGGCTGATGGAGGAAGGCTTCCACGCCCCCTTGGACCTGGTGGACGGCGCCGCCCGCGTCTACGACCCCATCGTCATGGGTGAGAACGGCGAGGACCAGTACGGCGTGTTCCTGAAGGACTACAAACCCGGCCCCTGGTAGAGGTAAGCTCGCGGCATGAACGCCGAGCCAGCCTCCACTCAACAGCCGCCGTCCGCAGTCGAGAACCTCGAACACCATGAATGCTGGGCCATGCTCCGCACGGTATCCGTCGGCAGGCTCGCCATCGTGGTCGACGGGCGCCCGGACATCTTCCCCATCAACTACACCGTGGACGGCGGCACAGTGGTGTTCCGTACCGGCGAGGGCACCAAGCTGTCCGGCGCCTCGGGCGACTCTGCGGTGGCGCTTGAAGCCGACGGGGTGGATCCCTCGACGGGCATGGCCTGGAGCGTGGTGCTCAAGGGCTCCTCTGCCGTGGTCAGGGGCACTGAGGAAGTCCTGGACACGGCCCGGCTGTACCTTTTCCCCTGGCAGGCCGGGCACAAGGACGCCTTCGTCCGGATCACACCGGACAGCGTGACCGGACGCCGGTTCAAGGTGACCGAACCCCTGACCTGGTGGACCCAGCACAGCAGCGCTGCAAAGTCCTCACCGGAATAATCCGGCCAGGGACCCTGAGCCGGGCCCCGGGCGTGGTCAGGCGAGCTGGGTAATCTCCACGGTCACGCTTAGGGCCGACCCGCCGCCGCCGGAGAGGATGCCCTTGAGCGGGGAGACGTCCCGGTAGTCACGCCCCCGTGCAACGGTAACGTGGAAATCGCCGGCGGGCTTGTGGTTGGTGGGGTCCCAGCTCCGCCATTCACCGTCCCACCACTCAAGCCAGGCGTGGGACTGTCCGGCGACAGTCTCCCCGATGCCGGCGCTGGAGCGTGGATGCAGGTAGCCGGAGACGTAGCGGGCCGGTATGCCGCAGCTGCGCAGCGCCCCGATCGCAAGGTGGGCCAGGTCCTGGCAGACGCCCTGGCGCTGGCCCCAGGCCTCTTCTGCGTTGGTGGTGACGCCGGTGGATCCGGACATGTAGGTCATCTCACCGCGCATCCACGCAAAGATCGCCATGGCGGCCTCGTGCGGGTTCTTCCCGGCAACCACCTGCGGGATGATTCCCAGGACCTCCCCGCCGGGGCCGCTGAGCCGGGACTGCGGCAGCCAGTCGCTGAACGTGTTCAGCGTTTCCGGCGACGCGAGGACGTCCCAGCCCGCGATGTCCGCCTCGGACGGGATCTTCTCGGCCCGGTGCACCTCGACAGTGATGTTGGAGACCACCTCCAGGTGCTCATGCGGCATCTGCATGTCGAAGGCCGTGACCCGGGTGCCCCAGTAGTCGCGGTAGGTGCTGACGGCCGCCTGCGACGGCGAGACCTTCACCACCGATTCCAGCACCACCTGCTGGGAGTCCGTCAACGGCGTCATCCTTGCCTCGTTGTAGGACAGGGTGACGCGCTTGTTGTACTTGTACGCCGTCTTATGGGCGATGCTCAGCCGGGTCATGAAACTTCTCCCACCCAGGCCAGTTCGTCCGCCTGATTGAAGTACTTACGGGAAATGGCGTCCGAAGCCTGGGACACTGCCTTCTGCACGCGCTCCATGTGTTCGGGCAGCTCGGACATGAGGTCGTCGGTGCGGTGGAACTCAAGGAACGTGCGGGCCTGGCCAACGATGCGGCGGGCGTCGTTGATGAAGCCCACCCGCTGCGCGGAGGGATCGAGTTTGGCCAGGCATTCGTCGGCGTCGCGCAGGGCGTAGACGATGGAGCGGGGGAACAGCCGGTCCAGCAGCAGGAACTCGGCCGCGTGCTGGTCGCCGAAGGCGGCGCGGCGGGTCCGGAGGAAGGACTCGTAGGCGCCCGCGCAGCGGAGCATGTTCACCCAGGACATGCCTGCAGACAGGACGTCCCGGGTGGACAGCATGCGGGCGGTCATGTCCGCGCGTTCCAGGGAGCGGCCCAGCACCAGGAACAGCCAGCTCTCGTCATGGCTCACGGTGGTGTCCGCCAGGCCGCTGACCATGGCGGTGCGTTCCAGGGTCCAGTTGCAGAACCGGTAGGTGCCCACCACGTCCTTGCGGTGCTGGCTCAGACCGTAATAGGTGGTGTTGAGGCTTTCCCAGAGGCCGGAGGACACTGTTTCGCGGGCACGCCGTGCGTTCTCGCGGGCAGCCCCGAGGGAGCCGGCGATGGATGTGGCGCTGGTCTTGTCATACGCCAGGGCGTGCAGGAGTTCCGGCAGCCCGAAGTCCTCGTTCTGCGGCCGGGCGCCCATGACGGCCAGGAGTTCCTGGGCCACGCTCTTGCGTTCTTCCATTGGCAGGTGGTTCAGCCGCTCCAGGTGGACGTCCAGGATGCGTGCGGTGCCGTCCGCCCGCTCCACATAGCGGCCGATCCAGAACAGGGATTCGGCAATTCGGCTAAGCATTCGCGGCTACCTCCTGCGGGCCCGAAAAGGGAAAAGACTTCTGCGGGGTTGCATCCCGGCTCACTGCTGCTGCTCCGACTGGCGGTCGCGCCAGTTGCTCTCCACCGGCCATACGGAGACCCGCTCGCGCACCGAGATGGACGTCCGGGGAACGGTTTCCACCGGCATCTGCGGCGAATCGGCCAGGACCCAGGTGTCCTTGGAGCCGCCGCCCTGGCTGGAATTCACGATCAGCGACCCTTCCTTCAGCGCCACCCGGGTGAGCCCGCCGGGCAGCACCCAGACGTTGTCGCCGTCGTTCACCGCGAAGGGGCGCAGGTCCACGTGGCGGGGACCGAACTTGTCGCCGCTGAGGGTGGGCACGGTGGAGAGCTGGAGCACAGGCTGGGCGATCCACCCGCGGGGATCGGCGATGATCCGCTGCTGGAGCGCGTCCAGCTCGTCCTTGGAGGCGTCCGGGCCGATCACCAGGCCCTTGCCGCCGGAGCCGTCCACCGGCTTGACCACCAGCTCGGCAAGGTTGTCCAGGGTGTACTCCCGGGCCTCCTTCTCCTCGAGGCGGAACGTGTCCACGTTCGCGATGATGGGCTCCTCGCCGAGGTAGTAGCGGATCAGGTCAGGAACGTAACTGTAAACCAGTTTGTCGTCCGCGACGCCGTTGCCCACGGCGTTGGCGATAGTGACCCCGCCGGCGCGGGCGGCGTTGACCAGGCCCGGGCAGCCAAGCATGGAATCGGCGCGGAACTGCAGGGGGTCCAGGAAGTCGTCGTCGATCCGCTTGTAGATGACGTCCACGCGCTGTTCACCGGCGGTGGTGCGCATGTACACACGGTTTCCGCGGCAGATCAGGTCCCGGCCCTCCACCAGTTCCACGCCCATCAGGCCCGCGAGCAGCGTGTGCTCGAAGTAGGCGCTGTTGAACACGCCGGGGGTCAGGACCACCACGGTGGGGTCGTCGACGCCGGCCGGTGCCGTTTTGCGCAGGGCCGACAGGAGCCGGCGCGGGTACTCCTCCACCGGGCGGATGAGCTGCTGGCCGAACGCCTCCGGCAGGCCCTTGGCCATGGCGCGGCGGTTTTCCAGGACGTAGCTGACGCCCGAGGGGACGCGAACGTTGTCTTCCAGGACCCGGAACGTCCCGGCAGCGTCACGCACGACGTCGATACCGGAGATGTGCACCCGGACGCCGCCTGCGGGCTCGAAGCCGTGGACCTGACGGTGGAAGTGCGCGCTGGTGGTCACCAGCTGGCGGGGGATCACGCCGTCGGACACCACGGTCATCTTGTCGTACACGTCGTTGAGGAACGCCTCCAGCGCGCGCACGCGCTGCGCGACGCCGCGTTCCAGGACATCCCACTCGGCGGCGGGGATGACCCGCGGCACGATGTCCAGCGGGAAGGGGCGCTCCTCCCCCGCGAAGTCGAAAGTGACACCACGGTCCAGGAAGGTGCGCGCCATCGAGTCGGCGCGGGCACTGACATCAGCCAGGGAGAGCTTGCGGAGTGCGTCTGCCACCTGCCCGTACGAGTCCCGTGCCTGCTGGCCTGGGGCGAACATCTCATCGTAGGCTCCGGTCCGGGCTGCGGCCTCGGAGTACTCCTGGAATAGGTCTGGCATGCCCAATAGCCAACCATCTTTTTGTTTCGAACTCATAAACCGGCCTTCATTTGGCGTGTTGGCCGGGGCCGCCGGTTCGCTGATTCCGCGCCGCATCCGGCACAGTAGGGAGGTGCCTGTCAGCAGAAGCCATCCAGCGCCCGGTGAGGGACACCCCCGACGCGCTGACCGGCTGCTCCCTGGGCTGGCCACCGCTGCGGTGGCCCTGGTGGCCGCATTCCTGGTCCACGCGGTGGTTCCGGTCCTGCCGGCGATGACCATGGCCGTGGTGCTGGGAGTCCTGGCGGCGAACCTTCCCCTGGCGGGTGTGTGGACCGCGGGACGGGCAAGGCCGGGCCTTGATTTCGCCGGCAAGCACCTGATGCGCGGCGGGATTGTCCTGCTGGGGCTGAAGGTCAGCGTCATGGACGTCCTGGGGCTGGGCTGGCTTTCCCTGGTCCTGATCACCGGGGTGGTGGCGGCGAGCTTCGGCGGCACCTACCTGATTTCCCGGCTCTTCCGGCTGCCCCCGGTGACGGCGCTCCTGGTGGCCACCGGGTTCTCGATCTGCGGCGCCTCAGCCATTGGCGCCATCGCCGCCGTGCGGCGCATCCGGCATGTGGACACTGTCCTTCCGGTGGCCCTGGTGACGCTGTGCGGGACGCTCGCCATCGGCGTCCTGCCCCTGCTGGTGCATCCGCTCCAGCTCACCGCTCCCGTCTTCGGCGCCTGGACCGGCGCGTCCGTGCACGACGTCGGCCAAGTGGTGGCCACGGCGCAAACCGCAGGCACCGCGGCGCTGGGCATCGCCGTCGTCGTCAAGCTCACCCGGGTCCTGCTGCTGGCACCGGTGGCCGCCATGGCCGGCACGCACCAGCGCTTCGCGGCCCGCCCGGACAGCAACGGGACGGACGCCAAGCTGCCCCCGGTGGTGCCGCTGTTCGTGCTCGGCTTCGTGGCGATGGTGGGACTCCGGTCCACCGGCTGGGTGTCCGGAGAGTGGCTGGAAGCGGGGGCGGTGCTGCAGGACGTCCTGCTGGGCGCGGCGCTGTTCGGACTGGGCTCGGCCGTGCGGATCCGAACCCTGCTCCTGACTGGTGGGCGGGCGCTCCTGGCGGCCCTTGCGTCATGGCTGCTGATTGCCGCCCTGGGACTCGCTGCCGCCCTGCTGATCGCGCGCTGATCCCGCTCCGGCACCGTGATTAGATAGCTGGGTGTCGAATCAGAATCTGCAGCGCGATGAGGCTGCCGGACGGTCAGCCCTGATCACCACCACCAGCTACGACGTCTCGCTGGACGTGCGGCAGGCGGCTGATCCGGACGTCCCGGGCTACACCAGCCGCAGCGTCATCACCTTCTCCGCTGCCGAGGCCGGCACGTCAACCTTCCTGGACTTCATCGGCGGCGGCGTCCACAGCGTGTTCCTCAACGGCAAGGGCCTACGCGTTGAGGACGTAGTGGACGGGGCCCGGATCCGGCTGGACAACCTGCAGCTCGAGAACCAGGTCACCGTCACGGGCACCGCCCTGTACAGCCGCTCCGGCGAAGGGATGCACCGCTTCGTGGATCCCGCCGACGGCCAGTGCTACCTGTACACGCAGTACGAACCGGCCGACGCCAGGCGGGTCTTCGCCAACTTCGAGCAGCCCGACCTCAAGGCCACGTTCACGTTCCACGTCATGGCGCCGGCGGACTGGCAGGTAGCATCCAACGGGGTGGAAACGGCACGCACCCTGCTCACTAGTGACCCCGCCACCGCCCGCTGGGACTTCGCCACCACGGAGCCGATGTCCACCTACATCACCACCGTGCTGGCCGGACCCTATTTCAAGGCGGAGGACCGCTGGCAGGCAACGCTCGACGACGGGACCTCCCTGGACGTCCCGCTGGCCCTTTACTGCCGGGCGTCCATGGCGGAATCCTTCGATGCGGACGAGCTGTTCCGGCTGACCAAAAACGGGCTGGACTTCTTCAACCGGCTCTTCGCCTACCCCTACCCGTGGGGCAAGTACGACCAGGCGTTCGTGCCGGAGTACAACCTGGGCGCCATGGAGAACCCCGGCCTGGTCACCTTCACCGACAGCTACGTGTTCACGTCCCGCGCCACCGACGCCCAGTACCAGGGACGCGCCAACACCCTTCTGCACGAAATGGCGCACATGTGGTTCGGCGACCTGGTGACCATGCAGTGGTGGGACGACCTCTGGCTCAAGGAATCCTTCGCCGACTACATGGGCACCCTCGGCGTTGACCGGGCCACGGACTGGGACTCCGCCTGGGTGAGCTTTGCGAACAAGCGGAAGGCGTGGGCGTACGTCCAGGACCAGCTGCCCACCACCCACCCCATCGTGGCGGACATCCCCGACCTTGAAGCGGCCAAGCAGAACTTCGACGGCATCACTTATGCCAAGGGCGCCTCGGTGCTCAAACAGCTGGTGGCGTACGTGGGCTTTGACGCCTTCATCGCAGGCTCGCGGGAGTACTTCCGCAAGCACGCCTACTCCAACACCACCCTGGCGGACCTCTTAGAGGCACTCAGTGCCGCCTCCGGCCGGGACCTGAGCGATTGGGCACGGCAGTGGCTCCAGACCTCGGGCATTTCCACCCTCGCCCTGGACATCACGCCGGATGCAACGGACGACGGCGCCATCGGCAGTGCGGCCATCGTCCAGGAGGCTGCGGACCCCGTCACGGGACGGGACGAGCCCCGGCCGCACCGGCTCCGGGTGGGGCTGTACGATTTCGACGCTTCCGGCGCCCTGGTCCGCACCGGAAGCGTGGAAACCGACGCCAACGGCTCCTCCACGCCCGTCCCGGAACTGGCGGACAAGCCGCGGCCCGCGCTGCTGCTCCTCAACGACGACGACCTGACCTATGCCAAAGTCCGGCTTGATCCGGTCTCCCTGGACACTGTCCTGGAGTCACTGGACAGGATCACCGACCCCATGGCCCGGGCCTTGTGCTGGTCGGCGCTGTGGGACTTGGCCCGGGGCGGGGAAAGCCCGGCGGCACGCTACGTGGAGGCGGTGGCAGCGTACGGCCCGGCGGAAACCGGCATCGGAGTCCTGCTGAACATCCTTGAGAACGCCTGCACCGCCGTCGAACGCTACACGCCCGCTGCCGGACGGGAGGGCGTACGGTCCCCGTTCCTGGCGGCTGTCAATGCTGAGCTGGACCGTGCCGTCCCCGGGTCCGACCACCAACTGGCATGGGCCAGGACGGTGGGCACGCTCAGCAGGCGTGACACTGCCCTGCTCCCCCGCCTGCGCGGGCTGCTGGACGGCTCGGCACCCGTCGGGGGCCTGGCTGTGGACGCCGAACTGCGCTGGCATATCTGGCACGCACTCGCCGCCAACGGCCAGGCAACCCTTGCCGAACTCGATGCTGAACTGGCGCGGGACACCACCGCTTCCGGGCGTGCCGGCCACGCTACAGCGGTCGCCGCCCGGCCGGACCCTGCCGTCAAAGCCGCCGCATGGCAGGAAGCGGTCCACGGCAACGCACTCTCCAACCAACTGCTCAGCGCCACCATCAGCGGCTTCACCACCGCCCCGGCCGGCCTCCTGGATCCGTACGTGGAACCGTATTTTGAGTGCCTGCGCGGCGTGTGGGACGGGCGGAGCATCGAAATCGCCACCAGGATCGTCCGCGGCCTGTTCCCCCTGAACCAGGACCTGGCGGAGGGCATGGAACCTGCACACCACCCGGTGCTCCGCAGGACCGACGAATGGCTGGCTGCCCATGCCGACGCCCCGCGGGCGCTGCGCCGCATCATCGTGGAGCAGCGCAGCCACCTGCTCCGGGCACTCACCGCACAGGCCGCCGTCGTGGTTCCATCCCGCTGACTAGGGAACCCGGTGGAGCCATTCCTCGGTGCCGAACTTCGTGGCCACGCGTTCACGGGCCAGGGACAGTTCATTCTCGGTGAGTGCTGAGGTGGTGGCCCCGTACCGCCCGGTGAACACCTCCGCCATGGCCTCGATGATCGCCGTCCGGGCCAGGCCGGTCTGCCGGCGGAGCGGGTCCACGCGCTTCTTTGCGCTGCGGATCCCCTTGTCCGAGAGTTTCTCCTTGCCGATCCGGAGTACCTCCACCATCTTGTCGGCATCAATGTCGTAGCTCATGGTGACGTGGTGCAGCATGCCGCCGTTGGCGAGCCGCTTCTGCGCCGCCCCGCCGATCTTCCCCTGGTCCGTGGCGATGTCGTTGAGCGGCACGTAGAAGGCCGTGATGCCCAGCTTCTCCAGCGCTGCCATGACCCAGGCGTCCAGGTAGGGGTAGGAATCGGCGAAGCTAAGCCCGTCAACGAGCGTCTGCGGCAGGTACAGCGAGTACGTGATGCAGTTGCCGGCCTCCATGAACATCGCTCCCCCGCCGCTGATCCGGCGGACCACCTTGATGCCGTGCTTTGCCACGCCGCCGGGGTCCACCTCGTTCCGGACGGACTGGAAGCTGCCGATGACCACGGACGGCTCCTGCCAGTCCCAGAACCGCAGGGTGGGGTTGCGCCGGCCGGCACCGACTTCCTCGGTGAGGACCTCATCCAGGGCAACGTTGATCTCGGTGGGAAGCACTGTGGGCGGGATGACGTTCCAGTGGTGGTCGGTCCAGGAGGTGGCCTTGGCAAGCGCCCGGCGCACCGTGACGGCCACGGCGTCGGCGGAGAAGCCGAACAGGGCGGCCTCCGCCGGAAGCGCTGCCGTAACGGCCTCAGCGAGCTCGGCGGCGGGCGTGGTTTCGGGCAGGCCGGTCAGCGCACGGTTAATGGCCAGCAGGGCCTCGTCCGGTTCCAGGAAGAAGTCACCGCTGATGGAGACCTCCGCCAGGTGCCCGTCCGCCACGGACAGGTCCGCCACCACCAGCTTCCCGCCCGGCACCTTGTACTCGCCGTGCAGGTTCTTGCTGGATTCAGGATGCGGAAGGGGGTGCTGGCTCATGTCCTCCATCCTGCCGCACATGGGCCTGCGGTGTTAAAGCAGGAAGGCCCGCACCGTTGCCGGTGCGGGCCTTCCGAAGAAGCTTGGAGGAAGAATTACTTCTTGCCGCCGAAGCCCTTGAAGCGAGCGTTGAAGCGCTCGACGCGGCCGGCGGAGTCCATGATGCGCTGCTTGCCCGTGTAGAACGGGTGCGACTCGGAGGAGATTTCGACGTCGATGACCGGGTAGGTGTTGCCGTCTTCCCACTCGATGGTCTTCGAGGAAGAAACGGTGGACTTGGTCAGGAACTTCGTGCCGGAAGCCAGGTCGTTGAAAACAACAGCTTCGTACTTCGGGTGGATATCAGACTTCATAATGGGACCTTCGTTCACGCGCTGGATTTTGCCAGCTGCCAGGTATGAATGGGATGGTTCCTGCCGGGGCCGAAACGGAATCGGCAGGACAACCAGCTATCAATCATAGCGGACGCCAGTGGTGCTGACGAACCGGCTACGGGCGTGCCCGCAGCTCCCAGAAGGCCACGGCTGACGCCGCAGCGACGTTGAGTGAATCCACCCCGTTCCGCATGGGGATCTTCACGGCTAAGTCGACGGCGGCAAGCGTCTCCGCGCTCATTCCGGCGCCTTCGGTGCCGAGCACCAGGGCGAGCTTGTCCGGGTTCCGCGCCGCCACAACGTCTACGTCCTGGGCATCCGCCGTGAGCTCCAGGGCGGCCACTTCGAAGCCGTGGTCCTTGAGGACCTGGAGGTCCCGCGGCCAGCTGTCCAGCCGGGCCCAGGGAACCTGGAACACCGTTCCCATGCTGACGCGGACACTCCGGCGGTAGAGGGGGTCCCCGCACCGCGGCGAAACCAGGACGGCGTCGATGTCCAGGGCGGCGGCGGACCGGAAGATGGCGCCCACGTTGGTGTGGTCCACGATGTCCTCCAGCACAGCCACCCGCCGGGCGCCTGCGAGGAGTTCAGGCAGCGGGACTGGGGCCGGACGGTGCATGGCGGCCATGGCGCCCCGGTGCAGGTGGAAGCCGGTGATTTCCTCGAGCAGCGCCGCCTTGCCGATGAAGGCCGGGACGCCGGGGTAGGCGTCCAGGACGTCTTGCAGGTCCTCAAGCCACTTCTCGGCCAGGAAGAAAGACCGCGGCTGGTGGCCGGCGGCGAGGGCGCGGCGGAGGACGCGGGATGATTCGGCGATGTACATGCCCTCCGCCGGCTCGCGGAGCTTGCGCAGGTGGACGTCGGTGAGCCGGGTGTAGTCGGACACCCGGGGATCGTCCGCGGACTCAAGATAGTGGATTGTCACCGGGCGATTATTTCAGGAGATTCGCGATCAGGAATCCCAGGGCCACCAGGCCCAGGACCAGGATCACGGCGCGCAGCACTGTCGGTGCGAGCCGGCGGCCTATCTTCGCCCCGAGAAGACCGCCAATGCTTGAGCTGACGGCAATCAGCAGCACCACCAGCCAGTTGATCCGGTCGAAGGCAAAGAGCAGGTAGGAGACGGCGGCCACCAGGTTGACGCCCAGCACCAGGATGTTCTTCATGGCGTTGGCGTTCTGCATAGTGCCGGTGAGGAAGACGCCCAGGATCCCCACCAGCAAGATTCCCTGCGCCGCCACGAAGTAGCCGCCGTAGACCCCGGCAAGGTAAACCAGCGCCACCAGAAGGACACCGTGCTGTTTGTCCCGCACTGCGTGCTCGGGATTCTCTTCGCGGTTCCGGACCCAGGCTTGCAGGCGGGGCTGGAACACCACCATCAGGAGTGCCAGGACAATCAGCACGGGGGCGGCGTAGTGGAAGACCTGTTCCGGCAGGTGCAGGAGCAGCCAGGCGCCGGAGACGCCGCCCAGCAGCGACGCGGGCAGGAGCCGCATCAGCTGCCGGCCGCGGCCCTTCAATTCCCGCCGGTATCCGAAGGCTCCCGCGGCGCCGCCGGCCACAAGCCCCATGGCGTTGCTCATGGAAGCGACCACCGGTGTGATGCCCAGTGCGATGAGCACCGGGAACGTCACCAGCGTGCCGGAGCCCACCACCGCATTGATGGTGCCGGCCCAGAGACCGGCAATGGACACAAAGATGCTGCTGAGCAGGTCCAACGTGATGTTTGCCGCTTAGCGGCGCGCGGTGGCGGTGTAACGGCCCGCGCTCTCCGTGACATCAAGGTCGAGGCCGAACGTGGTGCTGAGGTGCTCATCGGTGAGCACTTCGGTGATCGGGCCTGCGGCAACTACGCCGCCGTCGCGCAGGAGCATGGCATGCGTGAAGCCTGGCGGGACTTCCTCCAGGTGGTGGGTCACCAGCACCATCGCCGGCGCCGCCTCGTCGCTGGCCAGTTCGCCGAGCTTGTGCACCAGCTCCTCGCGGCCGCCGAGGTCCAGGCCGGCGGCAGGCTCGTCGAGCAGCAGCAGTTCGGGGTCCGTCATGAGGGCACGGGCGATCTGGACGCGCTTGCGTTCGCCTTCGGACAGGGTGGCAAAGGTCCGGTTCAGCAGCGGGCCCATTCCCCACTCGTTCAGCAGGCGGAAGGCGCGGCGTTCGTCGTCGCGCTCGTAGCCTTCCCGCCAGCGCCCGGTGACGCCGTAGGCGGCGGTCACCACAACGTTGAGGACGTTCTCCTGTTCGGGGATTTGGGTGGCGAGGGCTGCCGAGGAAAGGCCGATGCGGGGGCGGAGCTCGAACACATCAACGCGGCCCAGGGTCTCGTCCAGGATGCCGGCGGTTCCGCTGCTGGGGTGGAGCCGTGCGGCTGCGATCTGCAGGAGGGTGGTCTTTCCGGCACCGTTGGGGCCTAGGATGACCCAGCGTTCGCCTTCATTGACTTCCCAGTCAATCTTGTCCAGCAGGGTTTTCTTACCTCGGACAACACTGACGGAAGACAATTCCAGAACATCACTCATAGGAGTAGACACTAGGACAAAAAAGAGGCCGACTGATAACCGGTGGCGGGGCGCCGAAACACCGCGTCCACCGCCGGGATTGCGCAGTTGCGGGGCTGTGCGCAATGAATGCAAAGGACCCGGCAGCGGCTCGATAAGATTGCAGGCATGACTTCGAACGTGACTGCGGTCAGCTATGGCCAAAATATGACTCCAAACGGGCTGGAGCAGCTGCGTTCCGTTCTGGCCGCAGCCGGCGCCGCGGTGCTGCGGGAAGACTCCCTGGGTGACGAACGTTACCGCGTGCAGGTGGCGGAACTGGCCCTTCCGGATGCCACCGCCGCCGGCCTCGCCGCCCTCCGCCGGACCGTGGCCGAAGCCGGCATCGAAGGCCAGGACACCGCCCTTGTTCCTGCCTGCCTGCGGTCCGCCCCGCGCAAGCTGCTGATCATGGATGTGGATTCCACCCTGATCCAGCAGGAGGTTATCGAGCTCCTCGCAGCGTATGCCGGCAAATTCGAAGAGGTGGCCGCCGTCACCGAAGCCGCCATGCGGGGCGAACTGGACTTCACCCAGAGCCTGCACGCCCGCGTGGCCGTACTGGCGGGGCTGCCGGCCGACGTCGTCCTTTCCGTCCGGCAGGAAGTGAAACTCAGCGAAGGGGCCGCCGAGCTCGTGGCCGCGTTCAAGGCGGCAGGGCATGTGGTGGCCGTGGTGTCCGGCGGCTTTAACCAGATCCTGCAGCCGATCGCTGAGGAGCTGGGCCTGGACTACTGGCAGGCGAACGAACTGGAAATCGTCGACGGCGTGCTGACCGGCAAGGTGCTGGGTGCCGTGGTGGACCGCGCTGCCAAGGAGAAATACCTGCGCGAATGGGCGGCCGCCGAGGGCATTGCCCTCGAACACACGGTGGCCGTGGGCGACGGCGCCAACGACCTGGACATGCTGGGGGCGGCCGGCATTGGCGTGGCCTTCAACGCCAAACCCGCCGTCCGGGCGGTGGCGGACGCCGCGGTCAACATGCCCTACCTCGACGCGGTCCGGCACGTCGCCGGCGTCTGAACGTCTTTCAATAACGCAAGAGAAGAAGGAGTCCGGTGCGGGTGCACCGGACTCCTTCTTCTTTGGCTCGTTGGGCTACTGCTGCGCGCCCTTGCCGAAGTAATCTGCGCCGCCGGCGTACTCGGTGTGGCCGGATTCGACGTCGGCGGTCGCCATTCCTGCCACCACCTGCGCGAACTCCTCCACGGAGTACAGCTTGCCGGCCTCTGCGCGGCGGGCCTCAATGGCACCGGGCGTGGAGCGGTCCAGCAGCGTGGCGGTGACAGTGCCCTCGATCATGTCGCCGGACACCACCACCAGGGAGATGCCCTTCTCAGCCAGGCTGGGGATGAGCTCGCGCAGGGCGTCCTCGCCGGCACGCTTGCTGCGGGCCACGGGCTCGTAGGCGGGCATGGTGGAGACGGTGTTGATGAAGTGCGCCTGGTGGCTGGTCACGAAGACCACGCGGGAGCCTTCCTTCATCAGCGGCACCGCAGCGTTAAGCATGTTCAGCTGGGCGTCGCGGTTCAGCTTGAGCGCGTAGTCCTCACCCATGCCGGTTTCCATGCCGCCGGAGGCGTTAAGGACCAGGATATCCAGGGAACCAAAGTTCTCCATCGCCGCGGAAGCCAGGGCCTGGACGCCTTCCTGGGTGGTGAGGTCCGCGCCCACAGCCACGGCGCGCCCGCCGTCGGCCTCAATTCCCTGGACCACCTTGTTGGCGCGCGGTGCCTTCTGGCGGTAGTTCACCACGACGGCGGCGCCCTCGCCGGCGAGGATCTTGGCTACCTCAGCGCCGATGCCGCGCGATGATCCGGTGACGATGGCGGTCTTGTTGTCCAGCAGTCCCACAGGGGCTCCTTTTTGTTCGATACGTCTAAATCCATGAAGGCCTGCTGTCCATCATGCCAGCGGCCGGTGCCGATTCCGTTGTCCGGGTCCCACAAAGAAGCCCCGCAGGGCTAGTTTGGCGGGAGGGGTCAGTGGCCCATACCCAGGCCGCCGTCCACCGGGATGACCGCGCCGGAGATGTAGGCGGCCTCGTCGCTGGAGATCCAGCGGACCACGTTGGCCACCTCGGAGGCCTCGGCGAACCGGCCCGCCGGGATGCTGGCCAGGTAGTCCTTCTGGGTGGCTTCGGGGAGCTCGGCGGTCATGTCCGTGTTGATGAAGCCGGGGGCTACCACGTTGGCGGTGATGCCACGGGACCCGAGCTCGCGGGTCAGGGAGCGGGCGATGCCCACCAAACCTGCCTTGGAGGCGGAGTAGTTGATCTGACCCGGGGCGCCGTAGAGGCCGGACACGGACGAGATGAGGACAATACGGCCCTTGCGGAGCCGGATCATGCCCTTGGAGGCGCGCTTGATCACACGGAAAGCACCGGTGAGGTTGGTGTCGATGACGGACGTGAAGTCGTCCTCGCTCATGCGCAGCAGCAGCGTGTCCTTGGTGATGCCGGCGTTGGCCACCAGAACCTCAACGGGGCCGTGGGCGGCTTCGACCTCCTTGAAGGCTGCGTCCACGGATGCCTCGTCAGTGACGTCCGCCTTGACGCCCAGGATTCCGTCCGGCAGCTGTGACTCGCTGCGGTAGGTCACGGCAACCTTGTCCCCGTTGGCCAGGAATGCCTCGGCGATGGCCAGGCCGATGCCGCGGTTGCCGCCGGTGATGAGGACGCTGCGGGGGGCGGAAACTGCTTCAGTCATTAAGACACTCCGGAATTCTGCGGCACGCTGCGCCGCGGTAGCAAAGGTGGGATGGGCTGCCTGATGATCTTATCGCCAGGGCCGGCGCGGGTTTGGGTGCCACTGCCGATGGTGAGAGAATTGATGCAAGCCTTTGGAGCGTGATAAGCCACCGTGACCCTTGAAAACCATGCGGGACAGACCGAGGCCGGAGAACCCGGGCGGTTCTCCGGTGACTCGGAGGTCCACAGCATTACGGATGCCGCGGGCGCGCACTCCGAGGACATGCGCAAACGCATGATCCAATACGCCCTGGCGATGGGCATCCGCATGGTGTGCCTGATCCTGATCTTCGTGGTTGACGGCTGGTTCAAGATCATCGCGGTTGCCGGCGCCGTGTTCCTGCCATGGATCGCGGTGGTCATCGCGAACGGGAGCGACAAAGCCGAGGCGCACAGCGATTCGCTGCTGGACTCCGCTCCCCTGGCGGAAATAGAGAGCCCGGTGCAGCCCGCCCGCGACGAGGGTCCCGGCGGCGAGGTACTGCAGGGCGAGTTGATCAACGACGACGGGACCGAACCCGGGGAGGAGCGGCAGGCATCATGAGCATCTTCGACTTTGCCGCAGGGACCGATCCTGCAGTGGCCGAAACAAGGGCAGTCTGCTCCCGCAAAGCGTGCCGGTCCGGCGCCTCCTGGCAGCTCCTATGGAACAACCCGAAGATCCATACCCCTGAGCGGCGCAAGATCTGGCTGGCCTGCGCAGAGCACCGGGACTGGCTGGAGGACTACCTGCAAACGCGCGGGCTGTGGAAGGAAACCCTCCCGCTCGACGCCGGTTCCCCGGACAGCGCCTGGGAGCAGGAAAGCTGAATGTACCGTTTCCTTTTTTCCAGCAAGTGGCTGGGCTATCTCCTGCTGGCCGCGATCTTCGCCACCGCCTGCGTGTTCCTGGGCCGCTGGCAGATGGACCGCCGGGCGGAGACGCTCGCCGAGATCAACCGCGTGGTGACCAACTACTCCGCCACTCCCATTCCCTTTGAACAGGCACGCGACCAGTTCACCCGCCTGGATCCGGCCAAGGAGTGGACCCAGGTGGAGCTGAAGGGCTCCTACGACGTGGCAGGCCAGCGCATTGTGCGGAACCGTCCCCTGAACGGGCAGCCCGGCTACGAGGTTGTGGTCCCGTTCCGGCTGGAGTCCGGCGAAACCGTGGTGGTGGACCGCGGCTGGCTCCCCATCGGCAACAAGAACCCCGGCAGCCCGGACTCGGTGCCGGCGCCGCCCTCCGGTGACGTCACCGCCGTCGTGCGTTTGAAGCATCCTGAACCCGAACTGCAGCGCGGGGCGCCGGAAGGCCAGCTGGCGTCCATCGACCTGGTCGCCTATTCCAGGGAACTCGGCTACCCCCTGCTGACCGGCGCGTACGGGCAGCTTGCGTCCGAGATGCCGCCGGCAGCCGAAATGCCGGCCGCCTTCCCAAAGCCTTCCACCGAGGAGGGCACGCACCTTTCCTACTCGCTGCAGTGGTTCGCCTTCGGCATCCTGATGTTCGTGGGCTTCGGCTACGCCGCGCGGCAGCAGGCGCGCAACGCGGCCATCGACGCCGAGGATGACGCCCTGGATGACGGAACAGTCCATTCCGCCGCGTCCGCCCGCCGTCGTCCGTCCCCGCCGCGGAAGCGGAAGAAGGCGACGTCGGAGGAAGAGGAAGACGCGCTCCTGGACGCGCAGGGGTACTGACCGATGACAGAAAACGGCAGTGCCAGCCCCGTTGCGCTGGTGAAGTCCGCGCTGGTGGCTGCCGGCGTCGGGGATACCGTGCGCAGCTTCCCGGCCGGGGTGCCTACGGCGGTGGCCGCGGCCGAAGCGCTGGGCTGCGACGTCGCGGCGATCACCAACAGCCTGGTTTTTGACCTGAACGGTGAACCGCTGCTTATCCTGGCCAGCGGGGCGGCAAGGGTGGACACTGCCCTGGTGGCGGGCCACCTCGGTGAGGGAAGGGTCCGCCGCGCCTCACCGGAGTTTGTACTGGAGCATACGGGCCAGGCGGTGGGCGGCGTGGCGCCGGTGGGCCATCCACGGAAGATCCGGACCCTCCTGGACGAGTCCCTCAGCGACCAGGAGCTCCTTTGGGCCGGCGCAGGTGACCACACCACGATGTTCAGCATCACCTACGACCAGCTCCGCGATATCACCGAAGCCCGGGAACTCCGGGTCCGCTAAGCGCTAGGCGAGCGTGATCAGGTCGAGGTAGTCCTCGTTCCACAGGTCCTCAACGCCGTCCGGAAGCAGCACCACACGCTCGGGGTTGAGGGCTTCCACCGCACCCTCGTCGTGGCTGACCAGGACGACGGCGCCCGTGTAGTTCCGCAGGGCGCCGAGGATTTCGGCGCGGCTGGCGGGGTCCAGGTTGTTGGTCGGTTCGTCGAGGAGGAGGACGTTGGCGCTGGAGGCCACGATGGTGGCCAGGGCCAGGCGCGTCTTCTCACCGCCGGAGAGTACGCCGGCGGGCTTGTCTACGTCGTCCCCGGAGAACAGGAATGATCCCAGGATGCCGCGGACCTCGGCGTCCTTCATGTCCGGCGCGGCCGAGCGCATGTTCTCCAGGACCGTGCGGTCGTGGTCCAGGGTTTCGTGTTCCTGGGCGTAGTAGCCCACCTTGAGGCCGTGGCCGGGGACGATGTCGCCCGTGTCCGGCTGGTCCACGCCGGCGAGCATCCGCAGCAGCGTGGTCTTGCCGGCGCCGTTGAGGCCCAGGATGACCACCTTGGAGCCGCGGTCGATGGCGAGGTCCACGTCGGTGAAGATTTCCAGCGATCCGTAGGACTTGCTGAGCCCTTCGGCCGTGAGCGGGGTCTTGCCGCACGGCGAGGGATCCGGGAAGCGGAGCGCTGCCACGCGGTCATGCTCGCGGACTGCCTCCAGGCCGCTGAGGAGCCGCTCGGCACGCTTGGCCATGTTCTGCGCGGCCACCGCCTTGGTGGCCTTGGCACGCATTTTGTTGGCCTGGTCCATCAGGACCTGGGCTTTCTTTTCGGCGTTGGCGCGTTCGCGCTTGCGGGCACGCTCGTCCGTTTCGCGCTGCTGCAGGTAGCGCTTCCAGCCCATGTTGTAGAAGTCGATCTGGGCGCGGTTGGCGTCCAGGTGGTACACCTTGTTGACCGTGGCCTCGAGCAGTTCGACGTCGTGGCTGATGACGATCAGGCCGCCCTGGTGGTTCTTGAGGAAGTCGCGGAGCCAGGAGATGGAGTCGGCATCCAGGTGGTTGGTGGGCTCGTCGAGGAGCATGGTTTCGGCACCGGAGTACAGGATGCGGGCCAGTTCCACGCGGCGCCGCTGCCCGCCGGAGAGGGTCCTGAGCGGCTGATTGAGGATCCGTTCGGGCAGCGCAAGGTTGGAGGAGATGGCCGCCGCTTCGGCTTCAGCGGCGTAGCCGCCGCCGGCAAGGAATTCGGCTTCGAGGCGGTCGTACCGGCCCATGGCCTTCCGCTGGACCTCGGCGTCGTCGCTGGCCATGTCCGCCTGGGCCTTTTTGAGCTTCCCGACGACGATGTCCAGGCCACGTGCCGAGAGGATGCGGTCCCGCGCGAGCTGCTCCATGTCGGGAGTCCGCGGGTCCTGCGGCAGGTAGCCGATCTCGCCGCTGCGGGTGACCTTGCCGGCCGCGGGAAGCCCCTCCCCCGCCAGGACGCGGGTCAGGGTGGTTTTCCCGGCGCCGTTGCGGCCCACGAGGCCGACTTTGTCGCCCTTGTCGATGCGGAAGCTCACCTGGTCCATAAGGAGCCGGGCGCCGGCGCGCAGTTCGAGGTCCTGGACGGTAATCACAGCAGGTATGGCCTTTCACAGCAGGGAGTAGCCGCAACCCGGAGCATCTGTGGCGGGCCTGGGCGGCAATGGCCGCAGAAACGGCCCTTTCAAGTCTACCTTGCTGCGTGAGCACAGTGACGGCAGAGGGGGCGTCACCGCCGGACGCTGTCGGCTTAACCGTCGGGACCGTCTGCGGAGGCTTGGGAGAATGGATGCGTGGAATTCAACCGGCTGCTGCAGATCCGCCGCATCTATGCCCAGCCTGCTGCGCTGGAGCTCCCCCGCGGCAAGGAAGTCATCGCACGCTGGCCGGATGCCGCCGTCGTCCTTGTCGACAGCCACTGGAACATCCCGGAAATCCATGGAGACGAAACCAATGTGCCGCGCTGGTCCCGGATCAAGACCGAGGCGCTGGTCCTCGGAGTCAAGAAGGCGCTGACGGTCAAGCCGAACGGCCGGTCCGCGGACTTCATCGCGCCGTCAACAGCGAACGGCTGCGCCATGGCCTGCGCCTATTGCTACGTGCCCCGGCACAAGGGCTACAGCAACCCCGTGACGGTGTTTGCGAACATCGAGCAAATCGCCGCAACCCTGGAGCGGCACGTCGGACGCCAAGGTATGAAGCTCGAGGCCAACCAATGCGACCCGGACCTCTGGGTCTACGACATCGGAGAGAACAGTGACTGTTCCGTCGACGCGTTGATCAGTGACAACGTCAAAGACCTCGTCACGCTCTTCCGCGACCTGCCCACGGCCAAGCTGTCCTTCGCCACCAAATACGTGAACAATGCCATGCTGGACTGGGACCACGGAGGCCACACCCGGATCCGTTTTTCACTGATGCCGGCAGATTTGGCGAAGTCAGTTGACGTCCGGACGTCGCCGGTGGCTGAACGGATGGCGGCCATCAACGATTTTGTGGATGCCGGGTATGAGGTGCACGTGAACTTCTCCCCCGTCATCATCACGGACACCTGGCTCACCGATTGGGCCGAGCTGCTGCGCCAGCTCGATGCCACCCTGACGCCCTCTGCAAAGGCCCAGCTGGCAGCGGAAGTCATCTTCCTGACCCACAACGAGGGCCTCCATGAGGTCAACCTGGGGTGGCATCCGCAGGCCGAGGACGTGCTGTGGCGACCTGACCTTCAGGAATCGAAGGTTTCGTCCAATGGCTTCCGCAACGTCCGCTACCGGTCGGGGGCCAAGGGCCGCTATGTGCGGCAGCTGACCGCACTCATTGAGGAGATCGCTCCTTACTGCCGCATCCGCTATGCATTCTGAGTTCAATGGCCGCCCTGCCGGGGCTAGACTTCGATCATGACCGGTGCCCGTTACCGTCTTCTGGCCTGGCTCGTCGCCCTTGCCGCTGTCCTGGGGGCCTGCGCGCCCGCCGTCGGCCTTAAGGACTCTCCCACCGGCCAGGCGACGCCCGCGGTCTCCGCCAGCCCGGCCGCG